>JBIPMZ010000409.1:0-8024 GCA_044376165.1 Cyanobium sp. | reverse complement strand
TCGAAGAGCGCCGTGACCGGAACGCGCGTGCCGCGGAACACCCACGCGCCGCTGACGCGGTCGGGCTCCCTTTCCACTGCAGTGCAAGTGTTCCAGTCGATCATGCGTGTCGCGACGGTGTGCGGTCATCGTGGTCGCTCCGCCGTGGGGGCGTCAAGCGGCGGGTGGCGATGGACCATCGGGCAATCGGGTGGATTCGTGCAGTTATGTGCGGGGCTCGCGCGCCACTCGCACCCCCTACCCCGCCTTCTTGCGCACCTCGCGCACGTGCTTGCACTCGCCGCGGTACTCGAAGCCGGGGCAGGTGCATTGTAGGTGTCCGCTGCGGCCGAAGGTCACGCGGTAACTCTTCTTTGGGTCTGACGAGCTCGGGAACTCCCAGGACCCTGTTTCGAGGAGCGGTGCGTCCGGCGGCAACGCGGCGACCATCTCGCTGATGATCTCAAGGCGGGCGCCCTCCTGGCCGACGGCGCGGGCGGCTTTGGTCTCTTGCAGCAGTGCGGGGCCCAAGCGCATGAGCTCCTGTTGCAGGTCCTGCAGGATCGAGGCGTCAGGCACCTCGTCCGCCTCCACAGCCTGCACCAGCGCGAGCTTTGCCTCGAGCAGGCGGGCGATGTAACCATCGAGGGTGCCTTTCGCGAGCAGGTACTCGACGGTCACCTGCTTGTCCTGGCCGATACGATAGCAGCGGTCCTCGGCCTGCAGGTGGTTGGCAGGCACCCAATCCAGGTCCTGGAAGATGACATGGGTGGCGGCGGTGAGGTTCAGGCCGACGCCGCCGGCGATCAGGTTGCAGAGCGCCACGGTGACGGTGGGATCCTTCTGGAAAGCATCCATCGCCTTCATGCGCTGCGTAGCGTTGTCCGCGCCGGTGATGGTGACGGCTGCATCGCCCAGCGTCTTCTTGTGGCGGGTGATGCCCTCGGTGTAGGAGGTGAAGACGAGCACCTTCTGGCCACTCGCCACCACATCCTTGATGCGCTCGGCGCAGGCGGCATGCTTCGCCTTGTGCAGTGCGAGACGCAGCTTGGTCAGGCGCGCGAGGAACTCCGTATCGTTGGGGCGGGTGGCGTCCGCGGCGAGGAACCAGTTGATGAAGCCTTCGTTTGCGTTCCACGCGGCCTCGCCGCTGATCTGCAGCGGCACCCAGGAGCGGATCTTGGGTGGCAGGTCGAGCACCTCGTCCTTCTTGCGCCGCAGCATCACTTCCTTGAGCAAGAGGTTGAGCTCGGCGAGGTTTGAAGCGCCGTCGGTCACCCAGCCGTAGTCGTTGCGGTAGGCACCGCAGTACTGGCGGGCGAACGACAGAAAACTTCGCGCCGCCGGATGGCCGACTGCGCGCAGCAAGTTGAAGAGGTCACGGGGACGGTTGGGCATGGGCGTGCCCGTCAACAGGAACACCAGCCGCGGCCCGGCGACCTCGGCCCGCTTGTCGTCCGACACGCCGAGGATCTTCAGGGCTTGCGAGGAGCGCTGGCTCGCGTTCTTGATGAAGTGCGCTTCGTCGAGCACTACCCCGGTCCATGGCACCCGACGCAGCCGGTCCGAATTCCGCGCCAAGAGGTCGTAGTTGACGATGACCCACTGCGGCTGCGGATGCACCTCGCCGGCGACGCCCAGCACCTCGATACGGGCATCGGGGTAGATGAGCCGGATCTCGCGGGCCCAGTTGAGCTTCAGCGACGCCGGACAGATGACGAGGAACACCCCGGTGGGAGCCGACTCCCGCAGCGCGATGATGGCTTGCCGGGTCTTGCCCAAGCCCATGTCGTCGCCGAGGATCGCCCGCCCGCGCCGTGCGAGGAACTCGACACCGGCCGATTGATGCGGATAGAGCGCGAAACGCGAAAGGTCCATGATCGTCTCCTCTCTTGAGTCACTTCGGCTCGGAGTATTCCTTCACCCAGCACAGCGTACTGACAAGCCCCATCTCTTCGACCGTATTGACGTCGATGTCGAGGAGTTTCGGGCTCGCCACGACTCCAGCCCAGCACCGAGCGCGGGAGATTGCGACATTGAGGCGGTTGCGGCTGTAGAGGAATTCGATGTTTCGGGGAAGGTACTCCCCCGATGAGGTGGTCATCGACACCAACACGGCCTCGGCCTCTTGGCCTTGGAACTTATCCACTGTCCCAACGCGCGCGCCTGCTGGCAAAACCTGTTTCAGGCGGTTGACCTGCAGGTTGTACGGCGCCACGACGAGAATGTTGGACAGCTCCATCGGCCGCTCTTGCCCCTGCCGGTCAACATACGAGCAGGTGAGCAGATAGCGGACCGTCTGCGCTATGACCTCCGCCTCTTCGTCGCTCCGCTGTGAGCATCCATCGTGCAGGCAGTTGATGAAGGAGATCCCGGTCGCCTTCACGCCCTGCGGCGGTTCGGGGCGCAACACGAGTCGCTGATTCTTGTTTTGCGGCTCCGCCTCCAGCCGGCCGTCGTACACGGCATCGGAGATGAAGCGGCATACATCCGGATGCATACGCCAAGAGTCCTTCAGGAACACACCTGACTCCGGCGGCACGGTTGCCCGTCCCTGCAACAGGTAGTCAAGAGCCGATAGGCCAGACTCGCCCGGGTGGACGCCTTGGATCGGCTGCCCCAACTGCATCTGGTCGCCCAGCAACACCAGGTTCTTTGCACAGGTAGACATAGCGATGAGGTTTGCTAGCGAGACCTGCCCTGCCTCATCGACGAACACGTAGTCGAACTGACCACGAACTTCCTCACTGGAAAGCAACCAAGCGGTCCCGGCAACCAAGGTCATCGATCCCAGAGAGTAGAAAATGTCCTGATTTCGCTCGCAGTCCCGGATGAACTGCCCGTCGAGCCTCGTATCCTCTGACGAGCTTTTCTTGCCACCGAAAAACGTGAAGCCGCGCTCCATTGCGACAGCCTCGACTGCGCGCAGCAAGTTGTTGATCGCCTTATGGCTGTTGGACGAGACAGCCACACGCTTGCCCGCTTGCAGGAGATCGACGATGACGTGTGAGCCCGTGTAGGTCTTTCCGGCTCCGGGTGGTCCTTGGATGAACAGATAGCTGGCATCGAGCCCTTGCACGACTCTCGAGGTGCCAGCGACCGGATCCTCCCCCGCGGCAAGCAAGGGTGTTCCTGCGGTGACACCCCGGACCACCGGCAACTTCCTCGCCAAAAAGCTTTGTGCGGCTTCGCAGCCGGACCGTCCGGTCAAGTGGACCTCGGCCACCCACTGCAAGGCTTCCTGTATGACATCCGTATTCACTGGGCCGGAAGTTCCGATGGCGAAATTCGTCGCGGGGTAAATCGGCGCGGTGGCACGCGTCGAAAAAGTCACTTCGCGGGCTTTTTCATCTATACCGATCTGTCTGATCGACTTCAGCGTCTCGACCCCGGTGGCACCGTCACCGGTCTTCAGCTTGAATTCCTGCTCGGGATAGCGATACCGATATGCGCGACTACCCCGTGCGTCGACCGGCTTTCCGACCCATTCCATTCCAGCGATGACTTCGAGGTTCTCCAGCAATTCCTCCGGCGTCGCGGTCTGCCGGTCGAACATCGCCCACCATGCAGGCTTATCCGCTCTTCGGTGGAAGCCGAGCAGCTGGAAGATAAGTTCCGCCACTCGGTGGTGCCCCTGCCAGTCGGCGCGGTCCACCGGCAGACCGGCCGTCAAACGCTGCCGATACGCTTCGAGCGTGATGGCCTTCTCGTTGGCCGCAGCAGAGGGTGCCGTCGGTTCCGGTTGCAGGTCGGCCGTAGGCGCAGGAAGCGCGCGGGGTGGCTCGATTGATCGCAACCAGGCGCTTAACGCCCACGTGCTTTCGACGTCGTCACGGTTGTAGTCTTCGATGGCCTTCAGGAGCGAAGGGTCGCCGCTCTCCCGCCATCGTTCGTAGAACACCACGCTGGCGCCGGCCGTGGTGACATCGCCGCCCCGTGCGGCCGGTCGGTAGATCCGCTCCAACGACTTGATCGAGTAGCTGTCCTCGCCGACCCTCACCCCTCCACGGACCACGGAGTACAGGTCCACGAACCGTTGCTGCCGGAGAAGATCGTCGACTTCCTGCTCACGCGTTGCATGAAACGACATCAGGCGCTTGATCGCGGTGGGCTCGTAGTGCGCGTAGTGATAGATATGCGCTTTGGGATGACGGGACAGGTGTGCGGTGACAAAGTCGATGAAAGCCTCGAACGCTTGCCGCTCTTCTTCCCGGGTGTGGCCCCAGAACGGCGTGAATACGAGCCCACCCGCATCGACTACCCCTACCCCGAACAGATACTCCAGTCCGTCCGGGTGATGTGGGTCGCCCTCCATGTCGAAATAGAGATCCCCGGGGTCGGCCGGGGGAAGGCGATCGAAACCCTGCCCCGGGGCCACTGGTAGCACCTCGTATACGGGCAAGCCGGTTGACCGGGACTGCACTTGCAGCCGCGCTTGATGGGACAGCCGCACCACCGTCTCCGGTTGCATCTTGGGGACGGGTCGAGCGGAATCGACCCCCGCCAACGCAGCGACGGTCGACACTCCCGCCGCGCGGAGCTTGTCGCATTGCGTGCGGGTGATATTGGCCACCTGATTGAGATGGTCGTCCTGCTGCCAGCGCTGGGAACAGAGATCGCGCCAATGGCAGATGGCGCAGCGGTCGACGCGTTCGGGGTAACTCTCGACGCGGCTGGCCGTCACCCAGCCGAGGAATCGGTCGCGGATGCGCCGGAAGTAGCGCAGATAGTCGTCGACCCGATAAGTGACCCTCCGACCAGTACCGAGTACCACATGCATGTAGCGCGGCCGCGTCCCCTGCGCGACGCCGAGCAGCTCAGAGTAGAGGCATAACTGGATGAGGAACTTGGCTTGCCCGCGACGGGCCAATTTCGTGTCGACCACCTCATAACTGAAGTCACCTAGCACGGACGGCGTGGGCACACGCAGAAGGAAGTCCGCGTGCCCCATCCACGACCCGTCCAACAGCGTCGCCTGATAGAGGGCTTCGGCGCCCTGTCGCATCGCCTCGAGAGAGCCCTCGTACTGAGACTGATCGTCTGCCCCCGCTGCCGACAGGTCCGCTACTGATGAAAGCCCGGACCGAAGCTGCTCCCAATAGGCCTTTTCGTGTTCATCGCCCTTGCCGGCGATCAGCCGTAGCTCTTCGGTATCGGCGGCCTTCGGCAACGGGGTGTCGAGATGCACCAGATCGAGGTGCGAAAGATGGCGGCAGGCCGCGAAGTTGACGAGGTCGGTCGCGGAGAATCGGGGTCCAGCGGGGGTTTTTCGCACGGCAACCCTATCTCACTTCGTCGGGAACGAGTGAGCCTTGCGATGATATGCAAGATACCGTTTTTGGCGCTTATCGAATGACTTGACGTTCAAGGGGTATGGAACGCCCCACAGCTTGAGCACCGCTTCGACCTTCCTATCGCGGATCAACAGGTCCCCGTCATCGGAAAATGAGATACGCCCTAAATCGAACAAACGGTCGATATGGGGCGCCAGCAGCAGGCCGTTGTGACCGTCTTGTCTCTCTTTGTCGTCGCTGTCACGCCACGGCTTTATATGGCTCGCGATAAGCAGCTCATGTTCAGTCTCCCCCGTGACGCGGCAGCAGACCTCTATCTTACGCACCCGATCGCGGAACTTTCCCTGCGCGCATCGGTACTTGCGCACAGACTCCTTCATCGTGGTCGACATGTCGGGTGAGTCCGAAAGATAACGATCATCTTTCTCGTCTGCCTTGCCGTCTTGGTCGGCGAGCCACGAGGGCCTGGGTAGCGTCACATGGTCCGTCCGCTCCAAATACTCCAGTATCTCCTCGGTATATGCGCTGCGGTATTGCTTGTTGCCTTTGTGTTTGTCACTACAGATACCTATCGCGCGGAGATTAGCGGCGCGTAGCGCGGCAGGGAAGCGAAGGGAGTCGGCGTTGGATACCACCGCATTCCCGCAACCTGGCGCGAATGTATATGGATCCGGGCTCCATTCGGGAGCGAGTGGCTCCGCGTCATCCGTCGCCAGCGCAAGCAATTCATCGGCGTTGATCTGCATGCACAACACGGTGCCGACATTCAGCCGAATCCGCTTTCTGGTCAGATTGATCGTCCAGCGGGCCGAATCGCGCTCATGCGCCGCGTTGATCGCATCGATGAGTGCCGCCCGCAGTTTGCGAGCAGACTGAGTTGGCCAAGCATCGAAGATGGCCTCGATGGTCTGGTCTTTTGCGGATCCCCTGGCTTTCCTCTCCTGCGTCGATAGCAGGCCCGCGAGGATGTCTGCGGACTCGCTCGTCAATTCACGTACGCCACGAAGCGTCTGCTGGTCGATGGCGCTGCCCCGATACAGGACAGACTTCCCTTCCTCGAATCTCAATCTCCGCACATCCCGCGTGGAGACCGCCAGACGTTCGTGAAACGGCGAGGGCCTGACTGGATCGATGAAGTGACTTCCGGGCCAGATATCTTTCCCCCACCGCCGAACGGCTTGGGCCTTCGTCAGGAGACGCTTCACCGTCAATGCTCCCCCCAGCAGCAGCTTTCCTTTCTCGTTGGTGACGATGAAAACGCGATCGCCGGAGCGCACTCCGGCGCGGACGAATTGGTTTGACGCTGCAAAGTCGATTGCCTTGTCGGCAGCATGATCACGCCATGTTTCATTCGTCCAATAGGCGGTGAAATTCCGCATATCCGAGCTCCGGGTGTGGTGTCCTCTCAAGTGCGGACAGGTTACTCCTGAAGCGGCGGCAGACGCCATGCACAGATTGGCGCGGAGTCTGCCCGTTCACAGGCTCAATTTATGAGCCTGTCGGTGTACCTGCCCCTGGCTGCATGGCTGCTTTTGAATTTGCCATGGCAGCCCCCGCCCAAAGAGAAGCATTGATGGCACGGTGCTCAAGGGCTACGCTGTGAGCCATTGATTGCAAGCCGCTGTTGGTGTTCATGAATACCCCTAATCCCACGCTCCAGAAGGTGATCGAGCTCGTCGCGGCGGACCCGAAGTACCACCGGCGCAGCGGCAACGAGGAGGATCTTGCGAAGTTTTGGGCTCAGTACCCCAAGGAATCGCTGGACCAGTTGAGCATGGAGGACTATGTAATCGGTGCCAAGAGAAAGCCAGAGAGCTTCTGCTGGTGGATTGAAGGCGGGCTCGAGGCGTCGCTCGGCAGGTATGTACCCGGCACATCGAGAGGCCACCTTTTATACCGTCAAGCAGACGGGACCATCTATAAGCACCGGAACTTAAGTTCGCTTACGGACGAGGAGGCGCTCCGTCATGTCCTCCGGCTCCAGAAGGCCTATGCGACGGCTGATGCCTCGGGACCGTTGGGGTATCTGGACGACCTCGAGGCCGTCAGGCGTAAGGCAGGGGTCGATGACCTCTTAGATATGGGTGCTGGTCGGCGCTTACGGTTGGTGAGCTCCTACAACCCCGACACCGTCTTGCCAATCTTCTCAAGCAACCACATCAACCACTTTCTGAGCGCCCTCGGTCACCCCGAGTCGGGCAGGCCACGATACGAAGACATCTTCCAGCGGCACGATTTGCTGTTCGGAATCCTCCAGGCGATACGCCAGCAGGTTCCGGCGCTGACGCCCTTCGGGTTCATCCAAGCCCTCTACAGCGATGCAATGGGAATCAAGCCCGTCAGGGAAGTGCCTGACGACGATGGGGACCAAACCGACGGTAAGCCTTGGGATGGGCAGCGCATCCATGAGGCACTGGTGGCGCTCGGTGTCAGGCTGGAAGCCGGCAAGACCGATCCTTCCTATGCGTTCGAGCATTGTCTAGGCGGAGACCGGTATGTGTATGTGAAACGGAAGGCCAAGGGGGTCGTCAAGAAATCTCCGCTCGTCATCCATCCGTCGTCCATCAACTTGCGCCCCAGCCTCGACCAGATAGGGAGAGTACGGGTCGATTGGTCTAAGACCGTACAGAACTCGAGCTACCGACGATTTCCGCCGCTCGAGGACGATTCACAATACGGCTACGCCGCAGATGTGTATTCCATGGACGGACTCGCCCGCCTCGTCGAGGCGCTCGGCGGCAGTGCCCTACT
>JBIPMZ010000398.1:0-2860 GCA_044376165.1 Cyanobium sp. | reverse complement strand
ATGAATTTTTACAACGAGAATGTCCTGAATGAGGCAACTCTCGTTCGCCTATACCGCCACACAGTTGACCGCAATATTGGTATCATTTCGGCATTCCGTGGTCGGTATACAAAGCAGGAAAACATGTCTCGCAGCGCACAGTTGGAGTCAGCGATTCGTGCTGCCGGATTTGGCTTCTATCGTTTGGAGGGACACTATATCGAAGGATATGGGTCAGAACAATCGAAAGATGTCAAAGAGCGTTCGTATCTTATCATTGGCAACAAGGGCAATGACAGCGGGAACCTCAAGGGGTTTCTAAAGAAGATGGGTGCAAAGTTCAATCAGGACTCTGTACTATACAAAGCCTTCGATTCAAAGGCTGCTATTCTCATAGGCACACAGGCACAGGATGAAGATGGCAATGCCGTGGAGTTTCCCGGTTTTGGTAAGGAATTCTCCGTTGGTGAGTTCAAGCCAATGAAGGTAAATCAATTCTATTCGAAGATGAAGGGCAAGCCATTTGTTTTCGAATCTTATGCAATCCAAAAGAGTTGGTTCGAAGCATTTGCCGATTACATTCGTTTGAAGCAATCCGAAACGCCTTGACTTTCCTTGGAGCGTGTGATATGATTCACATCATGGCAAAGATCATCGAAAACCTGACGGAAGAAGAAACCGCAGTTCGCAACGAAATCGTTGATGCCCTGCGTGACTCCATCTGCATTGTTACCTTCATCAAGTCTGATGGGACAGAGCGGACGATGCGTTGCACTCTTCTACCACATCACCTTCCCGTTCAGGAAGATAACAGCAATAAGCCATCCAAGACTACCAAGCGCACCCCCATGAATATTGTTGCATGGGACATGGACAAGGGTGCATGGCGTTCCTTCAATCTTAAAAACATCATCAATTGGAAACGAGAGAAATAAATTCTTTCGTCCTCGTAGCGCAGTTGGATAGAGCAGTTGCCTTCTAAGCAACAGGTCACAGGTTCGAATCCTGTCGGGGACGCTAACGCTCTCGTAGCGCAATTGGTAGCGCAGTTGACTTTTAATCAATTGGTTGCGGGTTCGAGTCCCGCCGAGAGCATTGATAAATACATGTGTATGAAGTCCTTTCTCCACCATCTTAACGAGCAACCCAAAGGTGAAATCTATTGCGACATGGATGGGGTTCTCGTAGACATCATCGGCGGTATCGCAAAGTTGTACGGCATCAAGGATCTGAACAATCGGAATTTTGATTCTCATGTTGATCCCCTGAAGCCACGAATTGACAAGGAACATCCAAATCTGTTTGCGGAACTTCCGTGGATGAAAGATGGGAAGATGCTTTGGAACTATATCGCAAAGTTCGAACCAAACATTCTTTCGGCACATACGAATACATGGCAACCGAATTCGAAGAAAGACAAGATGCGGTGGATTGAAAAGAACTTGCGACCGCTGCCAACCTTGAGTCATATTCTTGTTCGAAGGGACAAGCAAAAGTTCGCAAAGATTGGTGGAGTGCCAAACATCCTCATCGATGATTGGAGCAAAAACATCAAGGAATGGGAAGCGGCTGGAGGAATTGCTATCAAGCATAAGAATGCAGCAGAGACAATTGCTGCATTGAAGAAACTTGGTTATTGAATTACGGCGGGGTAGACCAACGGCAGAGTCAGTTGACTCAAAATCAATCAAGTGTGGGTTCGAATCCCACCCTCGCTACTAGTGAAGTGAAAGGAGTTTGATATGGAAGGAAAGCACGGTGCAGGAAAGGGTGACTCTTATCGTCCCGTAGACTTTGACAAGTACGGGAAAAACTATGAAGCCGTTTTTGGCTCAGAGAAACCCAAGAAAAAGAAAAACGAAAAGCCGCAGAATACATGGATTGTTCCTATTGAGGAATCCATGTTTTATGATTTGGACGAAAAGACGGGACAGGAAACAATGGAAAAGAAGTGCTACATCCGCATTCCTCCCGAGGTCTGTCGCAAGATGAAGATTCGTGTTGGTACTCCGCTTGACATCAAAGTTGTCGGCGGTACTATTCAAGTAAGAAAGTTAAAGGGAAACAGATGAGCGAAGAAACATATGTGCCTGGAAAGGCATACAACGAAGGATGGCAAGATCGATACTCCGGTAAACTAGAGAGAAGTTGGAATACTATGGGGGGTTCACGATCTCCATATTGGGAGGAGTATCAGCAGGGTTATGCAGATGCCTCCAAGGAGATTATTGAAAACGCACGAACCGCCGTTAAAAAGAACACAAACGAAGGTAAGAGCGAAAGTCAAACTTACCTTTTTGGTTGACATAAATACCGTACCATGACTCTCATCACCACTCTACTCACCCTTCAGGCTCAACTACGAGTCTTTCATTGGCAAACGAAATCTTATGCCGAACATAAAGCAATCGGCAAGTTGTACGACTCTCTTGAGAATCTTATCGATACTTTTGTAGAAACTTTCTCGGGTCGTTATGGTGTTCCCGCTGCCAAGAATGATTACAAACTTACCGTGGTCAATTACAAGGACAATGCAGGTTGTGTCGAATACATCGACAAGACAATTGCATATATGACCAAGGATGTTCCTGCTATGCTCAAGCCGGAAGATACTGACCTACTCAATATTCGTGATGAAATGATTGGTGAGTTGAATAGGACAAAATATCTGCTTCGGTTGAAGTAAGAACTGGAGGTTTGTTATGGATTGTTCTTTTGATAAGTTGCTTCCAGATCCAGATTATCTACCGGGAACAACAGTTTATTACAAATGTGGGCTGAAGATTTCTATTGTTCGCTCTATCGATTCGATCACGGTAAAACCAAGGCTTGATGATGACATTTCTCATCTATGCAAACAAATAAGCAAAAATGCTTCAAG
>JBIPMZ010000085.1:0-8809 GCA_044376165.1 Cyanobium sp. | reverse complement strand
CATCCGAGGGCGAGATTGCAGACAAGCAAGCCGATCTCGCGGAGGAGTCTCAGGAGAAATTAGAAGATGCTGGCAACGATGAGGAGTTGAAAACGGGCGACGCCGTGGGCGAGGAGCAGGCTAATGCAGAGTCGAGTGTCCTGAACGCTGAGGCAGAAGAGTCTGAAGCATCCGAAATTGATGAGCAATATACGGAAGAAGAAATGCAGGCTGCCCTTGAAGACAATTCAACTATTAATGACGAGGTTGAGGACACAAATGAGGAAGAGACTGAACTTGAGGATATTAATCCTGAATCCAGTGATGCCAGTAGCGAGCTTGAGTCAACCCAGGATCAGATCTCCTCGACCCAGTCGACGATTGTTTCTGAGAATCAAGCTCTAGGAGATTCCTCTTCCGCTGAAGTTCAACAGCAGGATGCGACGGCAGAGGAGGAGGAAGGAGATGAAGAAGAGGACGAGAAGGAGGAGGATGAAGATGAAGATGGTGACTTTGATGATGCAGACGACTTGGCCGACCTCGCCGAATAATTCGGCATCGGTTCTTCTACAGCCCCTCTCCTGAGGGAGTGGGGCGTTTTCCAAAACTCAATTGCAGCTCGTTGTGATGACAGCTTCAGGCAACTCCAGCAGCGCAGGCTCGACAAGCGGCAATCCCTGCACAGTCACTAACCAGCTGGCGAGCCCGCTGATTGTGTATTACACCTTCAGCAGCAACCCGCCCAGCTCACCGCCCAGTACGGACGCCGCTGACTATGCACCGACCTACACCCAGATTGCCGTCATTCCCGCCAATGGCAGTGGCACCTTCACCCCCTCCACGCCAGCGAGCCGCCTGGTATTGGCCCAACAGGACAACCAATTCCCTGTTTTGGTGTGGGTGCCTTCGCTGACCAGCAAAAAACCATCCACCACTGTCACCGAAGCAGACTTAACAACAGCCCAGGCCAGCTGGAGTTTTTACCTGCAGATCATGGCCCAGCCCTATTCGCCAGAGGCCTTGCAGTTCAGCGAGATTTACTACACCTCTACCAGCCCGGCTGAGCTGGAAACCAATGTGGCAGCCTTCTTTAGTGCCAATGGCATCGCTGGCGGCAATGCCCCGGAGATGTCTGCCCTGGCGTACTGGGCCAACAACACGCTCTATCCCTGGAGTGGCACCTACTTCTGTTATGAGCCGGATACCACCTCCACCAGCAACCTGGTGCTGCCCACCGTCAGCGTTGGCACCCTCACGATTGCCAATGGCAGTGCCAACTACGCGGCTGCCGATCCCGCCAACGCGCCCGCACTCACGCCACCGTTGAGTGTGAGCGGCGGGGTGTTGAGTTCAAGCGGCGGCAGTAGCACTGAAGGGCTGTGGCTGGCCGGCATCCCGCGCAGTTTGTCCTGGGAGGGAAGTCCCGATGAAATCGTGCTCTGCCTGAGCGGCACCCTGAATGGCACGAGCCTGATCGCCCAGCCCTACGCCGATCCCACCATTCCCTGGTGGGTGGCGGCCTACGACATGGCCTTCGTGTCGTTTCGGACCGTGCAGCTGATGATGGTGTTGAACATGGCGGAGTTTGTGCTCAGTGGGGTGGCCGATGGCATGGCTTTCCTGCTTCGCAATCTCGGCAAGCTGGTGTCCTCCATCAACGAAAAACTCTCCAGCCAGGCCGCCACTGCAGATCCGATCGCGGAGCTGGGCGAGGAGATTGATCCGATCAATGTGGATGTGGATGTCGATGTCGACGTCGATACAGACATCGACACGGACATCGTCGAAGACACCGACACCGTCGTAGACACCGATGTAGATACGGATGTGGATATCGATGTCGATGTGGACATCGACGTGGATGTTTTTGCTATTATCGATGTCGACGTGGATATTGACGTTGACATTGATAGCGATGTGGATGTCGTCACCGACACCGATAACGTCACGGACACCGATACAGACACCGACACCGATATCGATACGGATACCGATACGGATGTCGAGGTGCCCAAGGGTGGGGTCAACAGCCTGCTCAATCAGCTCGGCGGCTGGATCATGGACAAGGGTTTCCCGGCCCTGGTGGAAAATTTGGAGATCATGGTCTGTATGATTTCGGCCCAGGAATTGCTTGGCGTCTGGAAATCTGCGGCAGTAGACGATATGAATTCCATGGCACCTCAGCAATCCACTGGTTTGGGCTTGCTGGTGAATTACATGCTCAATCCCAATAACACCCCCCAGCAGTGCTGGAGCACCTTTGCCGATTGGGTGCAGCAGGCCGAGCCTTCGATCACCAGCCAGCAGATGGTGCTGAGCTCCATTCTCTCTACTCCAAATAGCACAGCCCAAAATGCCGCCAATAGTTGGCAATGGACGCCGCAGGCGCAATCAGCGCTCGTGAGCCAAATGAGTGCCTTTGCCAGCAGCAGTGAACAATATGAAGCCTATAATGTTTTAGCCAGCTATACCTACAACACTCTTTCCCCGCCGGTGTTAGTGGGGTGTCAAACCTCGCTCAATTATCTCTCGGCCATCACCACCCCCTATCCGATGCTGCAGCTCGTGGTGGGATTGGCGGATGCGGCTGTGGAGGTTTACGACGGCAGCGGCTGGATTCAACTGCAGGGGACGGGATGGGATAACGCTGTGAATTCGATGGTGGTGAATTGGGGCGTTGCTGGCCTGCCTCAACTCGTTGTCGGCCTGGGGAACGGTTCGATTCAGTTCTACAACGGCAGCAGCTGGAGCCAGCTGGCGGGCACGGGTTGGGACTCGAACGCCAGCCAATTGGCGGTGCAATGGACGGCCGCCAATCCGCAGGTGGTGGTGGGCCTCAGCAGTGGTGCGGTGGAGTATTACAACGGCAGCGGCTGGAGCCAGCTGCAGGGCACGGGCTGGAAAGCCTCCGTGAACGGCATGCAGGTGAACTGGGCCGCCACTGGCAACCCCTCACTGGTGGTGGGCCTGGGGGATGGCTCCGTACAGCTTTACAACGGCAGCGGCTGGAGCCAGCTGCAGGGTTCGGGCTGGCAGAGCGCTGTGAGTTCGATGGCGGTGAATTGGAGCGTATCCGGCCCACCTCAGATCGTCGTGGGACTGGGCGACAGTTCTGTGCAGTACTACAACGGCAGCGGCTGGAGCCAGCTGGCCGGTACGGGCTGGGACTCGAACGCCAGGCAGTTGGCGGTGCAGTGGACGGCCGCCAATCCCCAGGTGGTGGTGGGCCTCAGCAGTGGTGCGGTGGAGTATTACAACGGCAGCGGCTGGAGCCAGCTGCAGGGCACCGGCTGGGGGTCTGCCGTGACCTGCATGCAGGTGAACTGGCTCGCCAGTGGCCCGCCCCAGGTGCTGGTGGGGCTGGGAAGTGGCTCCGTGCAGCTTTACAACGGCAGCGGCTGGAGCCAGCTGCAGGGCACCGGCTGGGGCAGTGCGGTGACATGCCTGGCCGTGAATTGGAGCGCCAGTGAAACGCCCCTGATCATGGTCGGCCTGGCCAATGGTTCTATTCAGTCTTTTAGCGGCTCCGCTTGGAGTCCACTGCAGGGCACGGGCTGGGGGTCAGCGATCAACTGCGCCAGTGCCCAGTGGAGCCTGGTGACCCTGAGTGGCAGCAGCAATCCATAACTCTTCTCCTCCTTGATTGCCAGCACCATTGCCATTCTTCCCATGACCCCCAGCCCCAATCCCTTCCCCAGCCAGGAGCAGCACGCCCGCGCCTGGCAGCACCTCGCCGCCCAGATCACGGCCCAGGCCGAGGCCATCCAGGACACCCCGCCGGCCACCCCTCCCCAGCAGCCCGGCAGCCTCACGATCCTCGGCTCGGGCATCGGCATCCTCGGTTTCACCCTCGGCGATGAGGAGCTGATCCGCAGCGCCGATGCCGTGTTCTTCTGCGTGGCGGATCCGGCCACCGTCACCTGGATCAAGCAGCGCCGGCCCGATGCTCTGGATCTGTATGTGCTGTATGACGACAGCAAGGTGCGCTACACCACCTACATGCAGATGACCGAAGCGATGTTGGCACCGCTTCGTCAAGGCAAGAAAGTGGTGGCCATCTACTACGGCCATCCCGGCATCTTTGTGCTCTCCACCCATCGCGCCATCGAGATCGCACGGCGCGAAGGCCACCATGCCGTGATGCGCCCCAGCGTATCGGCGCTCGATTGCCTTTGTGCCGATCTGGGCGTGGATCCCGCCCATCCCGGCATGCAGATGCAGGAGGCCACCGACATGTTGATCCGCGCACGCCTGCCCTGCACCCAGCTGCATGTGGTGCTCTGGCAGGTGGGCCTGATCGGCGAGATGGGCTATCGGCGCAAAGGCTACATCAACGACAACTTCTCGATCTTCATCCGCTACCTGCAGCAGCACTACGGCGCCGATTATCCGGTCATCAACTACATCGCTTCCCGCTTCCCCACGATCCCCCCCGTGATCGAGCACTACCCCCTCAGCGCCCTCCATGATCCCGACACCCAGGCGCGCGTGACGGGCATCTCCACCTTCTATCTGGCCCCCCGCGACGCCGCTCCCCCCGATGCGGCGATGATGCAGCGCCTGGGGATGCTCGCGCCGGGGCAGCAGCCGAAGCCCGTGGCCTCGCCGCTGCGACGGATCGGCCACTACGGGCCGCGGGAGCGCAAGGCCTTCGCCGCCTTTGCCCACTTCCAGGTGCCCGCCGGCTACCACTGGCAGGGGGAAACGGCCGCCAATCGCTTTCTGATCGCCCTGCGCCTCGATCAGGAGCTGGCCGATCGCTACCGCGACGATCCCCACGCCGCCCTGGCGGTGCCTGAATTCGCCGATCTCACGGATCGCGAGCGCTCCCTGCTGGCCAGCCGCGATGCCGGCGCCCTGCAGGTGGCCGCCAAGGGCAGCCAGGTGGTCTGCCCCGCCAACCGCCTGCTGCTGGAAGCCCTCTTCCGGCAGCGGCCCCTGTTGCGTCGCCTGGGCCAACTCCTCGCCAGCGGCGATGGTGCGCTCGAGCTGGCATCCCTGCAGGCCTGGGCAGCCGCCGAAGGCCATGGCGCCTGCCAGTGGGGCCGCATGCGCACCGACATCGATCTGCTCCAACGCGACCGCCTCTTCCCCTGGAACGGGGTCTACCAGGCGAGCCACCCGGAGCACCTGCTGGTGCTGCAGGGGGATGGCGAGCGGGCAAGGCTGCTGCTCGATGGCCAGCCGATCGAGCGCTTCCGCTACCGGCGCGGGGTGCTGCGCTGGCGGGCGACGGCGGCCCAGCCCTGCCACGGTTTCCTGCGCACCGATCTCGACGTCCGCGGCCGGCGGCGCCTGCTGGGGAGCCTCTGGCCCGAGGGTGAGGCGGTGCCGGCGGACCATCGGCTGATCTTCCAGGAGGTGCAGCCGGGTCATCAGCCTCCGGCCATGGCGGTGGGGCGCTACCGCTCCGGCGCTGGAGAGCTGGTGCTGGAGGTGGTGGAGTCCGGCGACCTGGGGCGCCGCCTGCGGCTGCGCCTCAACGGGCGGGAGCTGGAGGGCAGCCTGGCCCTGCAGGGTCACCAGCTGCTCTGCGGTCGCGAGCGCTTTGCCCTGGAGCGCGACTGGCGACAGGAGCCGGACCTGGCCCCATCTCTCTGGGGGGACTACCTGGTGAAAGGCCACCCCGGCCTGCGGCGCCTGCGGCTGAGCGGCGAAGGGCTCTGGCTCAACGGCGTGGCCAGCGCGGGCCAGGCGCAGCACGGACAAGTCGTCTGGAGCGAGGGACCGGCGGGGGCGGAGCGCGGCCAGGTGATGCTGCTGCTGGATCCGATCAGCCTGCATCCCGTTCTCCATGGCCATGTGAATGGCCAGGCGGTGGTGGGGCTGGTGCCCGTACCGGAGGGAACGGGGCGTCAGCCGCCGGAATTCGGCCTCTCCCCCGGCGCCTGGCGCACCCTTCAAACCCTGCAGGCCCAGCGGGCCTGGCTCCTCGGGGGGCTGATCTGGCACAAGTGGGAGCGGGCGTCCCTCTACGCGCAGATCATCGATCGCAGCCTGGCCAAGCGGCTGCCATGAGCACCTCGCCCGGGGAGTGCTGGAGCCCGGTGGCGGGGATGCGCGCCGCCTGGCTGCTCGAGTACGACCGCGACCGCTATCCGTTTGCCCGCTTTTTGCGCGAGGCGGTGTTCGGTGTGGAGGATCTGGAGCAACTCCATCACTCCCACTGGATCCGCCCGGGCAGCCCCGTGGGCTACCACGACAATCTGAGGCTGCGCGAACGCATGCAACGCCTGCCACTGAGCTGTGGCTTCTACACCATTTATGAGCGTTTTGTGCAACAGCTGGTGGTGCGTCACTTCGGCGGCCGTCTCTCCTATGCGCAGCGCCCCAAGATGCGTGTACATCTCGCGGGCACCGGTTCGGTGAGCCGCTGGCATCGCGATGCGGATGTGACGGGCCGCCTGGAGCAGATCAATCTCTGGCTGCCCGTCACCGATTGCTTCGCGGGCAACACGCTCTGGGTGGAAGACGACTACGACAGCGGCCGCCATCAGCCGATTGCGGTGCGCCATGGTCAGGCCCTGTTCTTTGATGGCGGCCTGCTCAGCCATGGCACGGTGGCCAATCACACCGCGTGCAGTCGCGTCAGCTTTGATCTGCGCTTTGCCGCCTCCAGTTCGCCACCCACCGCGATGTGCACACACCTTCTCGGGCAACGGCCGCCACCGCGTGAACCGGAGCCTCCGATAAGGGACAGAGCGACAAACCAGCCGCAAAGGCTATCAAACAACAATCAAACTCAATAGTTCAAGCCCGGGCCCCAGTGCCACCCTGGATGGAGGCGGCAACGCAGAGTCCAAGGAACGGGCGGGCTTAAGGTCGGCCCATCGGTCTCCGCGGAATTCCCGGCCCATGGCAAGCACCGGCCTGGCGGCTCCCCCCGGCTCCCCGCTGGCCAGCATCGGGGTGCCCACCGAAATCAAGCGCGATGAGCAGCGGGTGGCCCTCACCCCCGATGGCGTGCGCGAGCTGGCGGGCCATGGGATGGAGGTGCGGGTGCAGGCGGGCGCGGGCCAAGGGGCCGGCCTCTCCGACGACGACTACCGGGCCGCCGGCGCCCGCCTGGTGAGCCGCGAGGAGGCCTGGGCCGCTCACCTGGTGGTGAAGGTGAAGGAGCCGCAACCGGAGGAATTCGATTTCCTGCGTCCCGATCTGGTGCTCTTCACCTACCTGCATCTGGCGGCCTATCCGGAGGTGGGGCGGGCGCTGCTGGAGGCGGGCACCACCGCCGTTGCCTATGAGACGGTGCAGCTGGAGGACGGCAGCCTGCCGCTGCTGGCGCCGATGAGCGAGATCGCCGGACGGCTGGCGGCCCAGGTGGGCGCCCATCTGCTGGAGAAGCCTCACGGCGGGCGGGGCGTGCTGATCGGCGGCTGCACCGGTGTGCGACCGGCGCGGGTGGTGGTGCTGGGGGCCGGCAGCGTCGGCTGGAATGCGGCACGCATCGCCGCCGGCATGGACGCGGAGGTTTTTCTGCTCGACCGCTCCCCGGAAAAGCTGCGCCAGCTGGAGCCCTCGCGCCGGGGGCGGATGGTGACGTTGGTGAGCAACAACACCTTGATCGAGCGGCTGGTGCCCGCCGCCGACCTGTTGATCGGCGCCGTGCTGCTCCCCGGCGGTCGCGCCCCCACCCTGGTGTCGAAAGACCTGGTGCAGCGCATGCAGCCGGGCTCGGTGATCATCGACGTAGCGATCGACCAGGGGGGCTGCATCGCCACCAGCCGGGAGACCACCCACACCGATCCGGTGGTGACCATCCACGGGGTGCAGCACTACGCGGTGGGCAACATGCCCGGCGCCGTGCCCTACACCTCCACCGAAGCCCTGGTGAGCGTAACGCTTCCTTACATCTTGGCGATGGCGGGGCGGGGGCTCACCGAAGCGGTCACCGATCGGCCTGAGCTGCTCTCCGGTCTCAACACCGTGAACGGCGCGGTGTGCCATCCGGGGGTGGCCAAGGCGCTGGGGATGGCCCCGCGCCATCCGATGGCCTGCCTGCGGTAACGGGAGCGGCGGAGCCCCCCGAGGCGGGGCTCCAAGCCTCAGGCGGCTTCAGCCCTGCGGTGGCTGTGGGGAGGGCGGCGGCGGCTCCGGGGGCGCAGCGGCTGGCGGGGCCGGCGGCGTCGATGGGGCCGCTGTCGCCGTCGTGAGCCCAGCGCGGCGACGGCGCTCCACCCCCACAACGAGGGCGGCCCCCCCTCCGAGGGCGGCGGCGGCCACCAGCCAGGGCCAGGGGGAGGGGTAAGCGGCGGCAGGTGCCCTTGGGGGTCCACCCGGCGGCCCCGGACGCGCGGGGGGAAGGGGAGGCAGGGGCGGCAGGCCAGCGG
This sequence comes from Cyanobium sp., assembly GCA_044376165.1. Taxonomy (GTDB): domain Bacteria; phylum Cyanobacteriota; class Cyanobacteriia; order PCC-6307; family Cyanobiaceae; genus Cyanobium. The sequence goes on along the minus strand of JBIPMZ010000085.1, from coordinate 500 downwards.
TGGGCCCTGGCGGCCCCGGCGGCCCCGGCGGCCCGCCCGGCGGCAGGCCCCCCGGCGACATCCCCGGAGGAGCCAGGCCGGGGGGGAGACCCGGCCGCAGGCCGGGCCGCAACATCACGGCCGGCCGCAGGCCCGGAGGCGGCATCGCCGCGCCCGGCGGGGGAGGGGCGGCACCCGGGGGCGGGGCGGCGGAGGCGGGCACCACCGGGATCGGGCCGCTGGCGGGCGGCCGCAGCCGGGAGGAACCGGAGCCGGGTCGCGCCGCTCCGGGGCGGCCGGGGGCCGGAGGGGGGGGGCGATCCGGGGCCGGCACCCCCTCCGGCTGCCAGATCGGCACCGATCCGTCCCCCTCCCGGAACCCCGGCCCCGGGGCTGCCCCTGGAGCCGGGGTCCCCGGTCCGGGACTTTGGGCCTTCTCCGGTGGCGCGGGGGCGGGCGACGCGGGCGGGGAGGGCGCGGCGGCGGCGACCTGCGCCCCCGGAGCCAGCAGCACCGGGACC
>JBIPMZ010000084.1:0-8889 GCA_044376165.1 Cyanobium sp. | reverse complement strand
GCGGCAGGGACCGCAGACGCGGCCCAGCGCCGGCAGCGGCGATTCGCCGCGGGGGTGGATGGGGAAGGGGGTCACCGCCGTGCAGAGCGGGTCGCTCTCCACCTTCCCGATCGTGTCGAGCCAGCGGTAGACGAGGCGGTCGTGGGCTTCGCGGTTGTTGGGCACGTACTGGATCTGCAGGGAGGGACCGCGCAGCGTCACCCGATTCTCCGGGTCGGGGCGCACGGCGCTCATCGCCCACCAGGTGATCGTGCGGGAGGCGAGGTTGCGCAGGCCGGCGCGCGGCAGCAGCCGTGTCACGAGCGAGAGCACCGGCGGCGATTCGGCGAACAGGGCGTCCTGCAGCACGCCGCCGCCGCTTTGAATCGATCCGAGCGGGAAGCTCACGTTCTTGTCGCCCCAGTAGTAGTCGGTGACACCGAGGCTGCGGGCGAAGCGGCCGGAGGAGGGGGCCGCCGAGCGCTGCAGGATCGCCGTGAGCTGGGGTTTCATCAGGTTGCGGCCCACCTGGTCGGACCCGTTCGCCAGGCCCCGCTCGTGGTGTTCGCTGGCGGAGCGCAGCAGGATCTCGGCGCTGTGGATCGCCCCGGCCGCCAACACCACCTGGTCGGCGGCGAACAGCCAGCGCTGGCCGTCGATCTCCGCCTCCACCCCCCGCACCTCCCGGCCGCTTGGATTCACATGGAGACAGCGCACCTGGCAGCGCTCCCGCACCGTGACCGCCGGGCCCGTTCGGGTGGGCGCCACGCCGAAAATCCGGGCATCCCCGCAGACCGCCGCCCCGGCCTCTGGCGCTTCCGCCCAGCTCAGGGGGAGGTCGTAGGGATGGGTGCCCTGGCGCTGCAGGGCGCCGCGCAGCTCCTCCAGGAACGGCTCGATCGGCCGGGGCGGGTGGGGGAAGGGGGTGCGGCGGGGTTCGGTGGGATCCACCCCCGCCACGCCATGCACCCGGTAGAGGGCTTCGGCTCGTTCGTAGTAGGGGGCCAGCTCGTCGTAGCCGATCCCCCAGCCGGGCACCGCACCCTCCTGCAGCGCCAGGCCGCTGAACTCCCGCTCGCGCATGCGCTCCAGCACCCCGCCCCAGATCCTGGTGTTGCCGCCCGGGGCATAGATCGTTTGGGGGGTGAAGGGATCGCCGTCGGGGCCAAACCAGGCCTCCGGGGCGTGGTAGCGGGCCTGGCGGAACCACTCCCCATCGGCATCGCTCGGATCGGCGGGCGCCAGCTCCCCACCCCGCTCCAGCAGCAGCAGGCGGCAACCGGAGGCGGCCAGCTGACCGGCGAGGCTGCCGCCGGCGGCGCCGCTGCCGATCACGATCACGTCGTAGTGCTGGTCGTCGAGGATCACGGGCCCACTCCAGGGGTGAGGGTCTGGGGGGAGGTTGGGGTCATCGCCATCCGTAGAGCAGCAGGAACAGGAGGATCCAGATCCCATCCACGAAATGCCAGAACAGCGACACCGACGTGACGCCCGCCTCGCCGCCGTCGTAGTTGCCGGGCCGGAAGGAGCGGCCCAGCATCAGGGCCATCAGCGCAATGCCCGTGATCACATGCAGGCCATGGAAGCCGGTGAGCAGGTAGAAGCAGCCGCCGAACACCCCGTCGCGGAGGCTGAAGGCCAGACCGCGCCATTCGATCGCCTGGCCCACCACAAAGTAAGTGCCCATCGCCATCGTGAGCAGCCACAGGCCGCGGAAGCCCCAGAGGCGACCCCGCTGCAGCTGCTGCTCGGCCCCCCAGGCAACGAAGCTGCTGCTCACCAGGAGGATCGTGTTGATCAGGGGCGCGCGAATCTCCAGACCCTCCACGCCGGCGGGCAGCCAGGCGGGGGAGGAGAGCTTGAGCACCGCATAGCCGGCAAAGAAGGCCAGGAAGATCACGCTCTCCGAACAGAGGAAAAGGATCATTCCGGTGAGGTTGTGTGCCTGGCTGTGCCCCTCGCCGTGGGGTGGGCGGTGGGGCTGGGGTTCGATCGGGGGGAGGGTGGTCATGGCTCAGCCCTGGCGCGCCCGTTGCACATAGCGCGGCTCCTCGGCCACAAGGGGGCGGTCGAGGCCGTAGCCGTAGGGGCCGTTGAGCACGGTGGGCACGTCCGCCTCGAAGTTCTCGAGCGGCGGGGGTGAGGGCAGCAGCCACTCCAGGCCGATGGCGTTCCACGGGTTGGGCCCCGCCTTCTCGCCCCGCACCCAGGCGCTCACCAGATTGAGCAGGAAGGGGATCGTGGCCACCCCCAGCAGGAAGGCGCCGAGGCTGGCGAGCACATTGGCCAGGGCAAATTCCGGGTCGTAGGAGGCGACGCGGCGCGGCATCCCCATCAGGCCGGCCCAATGCATCGGCAGGAAGTTGAGGGCACTGCCGAAGAAGGTGAGCAGGAAGTGCAGCTTGCCCAGGCCTTCATAGAGCAGGCGGCCGGTGAATTTTGGGAACCAATGATAGATGGCAGCAAACACACCAAAGGTGATTGTATTGAAGATCACGTAGTGAAAATGCCCCACCACGAAATAGGTGTTGCCCACGTGGATGTCCACCGGCACGGTGGCGAGCATCACGCCCGTGATGCCCGCGAAGATGAAGTTCACCAGGCCGCCCAGGCAAAACAGCATCGCCGTGCTCAGTCGCAGCTTGCCCCGCCAGAGGGTGGCGATCCAGGCGAACACCTTGATGCCCGTGGGTACGGCGATCAGCATGGTGGTGACCATGAACAGATTGCGCATCCACTGGGGCGTGCCGCTGTAGAACATATGGTGCACCCACACGATCAAGCTCAGGCCGGTGATCGCAAGCGAGGCCAGGGCCACCAGCGGATAGCCGAACAGGGGTTTGCGGGCGTAGACAGGAAACAGCTCCGAGAAGATGCCGAACACCGGCAGCACCATCACGTACACGGCCGGATGGGAATAAAACCAGAAAAAGTGCTGGTAGAGCATCGGATCACCGCCCCCCTCTGGCCGGAAGAAGCTGGTGCCGAAGCTCAGGTCGAACAGCAGCATCACCGCCCCGCCGGTGAGCACCGGCAGCCCCACCAGCTGGATGATCTGCGCCGCGACGGCGGTCCAGCAGAAGATCGGCAGGCGAAACCAGCCCATGCCAGGGGCCCGCAGGCGCACGATCGTGGTGACGAAGTTCACTGCCCCCATGATCGAGGAGATGCCGGAGAGGGCCACCGCCAGGATCCACACAAGCTGGCCGTTGAGGAAATGGCCCAGCGGATTTTGCGTGCTCACCGGCGGATAGGCCCACCAGCCGGAGCTGGAGGGGCCGCCGGGCAGAAAGAAGCTGGCCAGCAACAAGCTGCCAAACAGGGGGAACAACCAGAAGGCGATGGCATTCAGCTTCGGAAAGGCCATGTCTGGTGCGCCGATCATCGGGGGGATCAGCAGATTATTAAAGCCGTTGAGGATCGGGAACAGGAACAGGAACAGCATCACCGTTCCATGCATGGTGTAGAGGCCGTTGTACACGCTCGGATCCACCAGATCCGACTCCGGCGTGAGCAGCTCCCCCCGCATCACCATCGCCAGCAGACCGCCGAGCAGCAGGTAGAACAGCGCCAGGGCGATGTACTGAATTCCGATCACCTTGGCATCGGTGTTGAAGGTGAAGAACCGCTGCCAGTTGTCCGGCGCACCCGGCACCGGGTGGGGGGCGCGCAGCACGCGCGGGTCGTAGGGAACGGAGGGGACCATCGGTGGGGGCGGAGGGGGGCTCAGGCTTCGTGGGAGGCCTTGGGGTCGAGGCCGACGTTCACCCGCGGGGGAGGGGCGGGCGGCACCACCGCCCAACCGCGATCGCCCCGCTCCAGGCGGCGCTGATGCCGTTCGGCGGCCGCGTTCCAGCTGGGGGAGAGGGGCTGGGAGGCGGCCTGCTCCAGCCAGTGCGCGAAGTCTGCCGCGCTCTCCACCACCACATCGCTCTGGTTGAGGGCGAAATAGCCGCCGCTGAACATCGAGTCGCGCAGCCGGTAGCGGCCGAGGCGGGTGGGGGTGAGCCGGTAGCGGATCACGCTGCCGGGGATCACGTCCTGCTTGAGGCGAAAGGCGGGGATGTAGAAGCCGTGCAGCACATCGAGGGAGATCAGCTCGAATTCCGCCGGCTGATCCACCGGCAGATGCAGCTCGGTGCTGCGCACCCCGTCCGGGTAGACGAATTCCCACGACCACTGGCGGGCGATCACCTGGATCGCACCGCCGGCGGCCACCTGCAGGGCCTCCCGGCCTCCGCCCACCCGCTGCTTGCCCCCCAGGGTGGCCAAGGTGGCGTTCACCCGGATGGCATGCCAGGCGATCGCCATCACCAGCACCAGGGGGATCACGGTCCAGAGGAGCTCCAGGCGGGTGTTGCCCTCGATCGGGTCGCCGTTCTCCAGGTCGTATTTGGGCGCGCGGTGGAACAGAACGCTCCAGAGGATCACCTCCAGGCAGCCCAGGAACAGGAAGGTGCCGATGGCGGTCTCCAGGGCGAACAGCGCATCCACAGGGGGGGCCGCCGAGGAGGCCTGCACCGGCAGCCAGAAGGGCACCTGCGCCCGCATCCACAGGCTGGCCAGCAGGTTGAGCGCCAACCCCAGGGCGATCGTCAACAGCGCGGCGGCGTTGGTGCGGTTCACGGCAGGGCCTCCCGCAGATCCCGCCCGGCGGCCAGCAGTTGGTCGGCGCTGATGTGCACCCCGAATTCCGCCGCCAGCTCCGCCCCCAGGGTGCCGTGCAGGCCGAGCACCGGGAAGAGGGCCAGGCCGACGAGCAGGTAGAGCCACTGCACCTGACGGCCCATGTCCCGGCGCCAGAGGAAGCGCTGGAAGCCCCGCCAGATCGTCAGCGCCACGATCAGCAGCAGCAGCACCACCCCCCCAACGCCGTGCCACAGCATGGTGGTGATGGCATCGAGACCGATCGCGCTCGTGACGCCAGCGATCGGCTGGGCGAGCAGCAGCTCGTAAAAACCGGTCGCCACCGTGAAGAAACTCAGCACGGCGCAGACGAGCAGGTTGTACCAGCCCACGTCGTGCAGGCCGGCGCGGGTGACCGGCAGCGCCAGGAAGCGGAATAGGCGCCGCTCGAAGGGGTAGAGGGCGCCGGCGACATCGAAGGCGATGGCGATCACGAACAGACCGATCGTGAAATGCACCAGATTGGGGTGCAGCGGCAGGGCGTAGGGCAGACCGTTGGCCCCGAGGGATCCGGCGATCTGCTCGATCGGCGCGGGATCGCTGCGGTAGGGAAGCGCCATCAGACTTGCCCCTGGCGAATCGCTTCCACCACCGGCACGGTGTGGAGGCCGTAGATCCAGATCAACTTGTCGCCCAGCACCATCTGCACCAGGATCAGGGCGCTGGTGGCGGCGCCAGCGGCGAGGAAGGGCAGGGGCAGGCTCTGGGGGTCGCGGCTGCGCAGCACGTAGCGCCAGCCGGTGAGCAGCGAGAGCACCCCCGCCAGCGACCAGCCGATGGTGGTGTGGATGTCGAGGATGCCGCGGGCGCCGCCGTAGGGGGAGGACAGGCCCGCCTCCACCTGGCCGAAGATGATCGCCACAAAAATGGCGCCGGTGGCGAAGAGCAGATTCCAGAAGCTCACTTCAAACAGGGCCGGCCGCCGGGCCAGCAATCCGACCAGGTCGTAGGCGAAGGCGACCAGGGCCATGGCGATGACGAAATGAACCACGATTGGATGGATCGTGTCCATCCAGGGCAGGTTGTGGTCGTTGAGCGGCGGCAGCAGATCGAGCATCAGGTCGCGGACGCGGCCGTACCACCCCAACCCTGACGACCGCGGCGGGATCCGCCCTCCCTTTGTCACGTTTGGGAACACGAGCGCTCCGGGCCCCCTGGCGCCTGCGGCGGGGCTGCCTACGGTGCGGGCTTGCCCGAGCCGGATCCGCCCGCGCCCCTCCCCATGCGTCGCCGCTCCCCAGTCTTCTCCCGACGCGCCGCCGCCCCGGGCAGGGGTGCCGCCCTGTTGGCCGCGCTGCTGCCGGCGGGCCTGGCCGCGAGCTGGCCGGCAGCCCTGCGCGCTGCCCCCACCGCCGCTGTTGCCCCCGCTGCAGCTCGCAGCCCGCTGGCGGTGTACGCCCTCGTGGCCCCCCGGCAGCAGGTGGCGTCCGGCTTGATCGCCCGGGTCGTGTTGCCCGCCGGGGTGGGCTGTCCGGCGCTGGAGGCGCGGCTGCGCGGAGACGGCGGGGGGAGCTGGCGGTCGCTGCCGATGCGCCAGCGCCGCCCTGGCGCCACCACCCTGGCGGCCCTCGATTCGCTGCTGGTGTGCGAGGCGGCCCTGCCGGAGCGAGCGGTGGCGGCGCGGATCGCGGGGCGGCCCCTGCCCGCCGCCCTGCCGCCGGAGGTCCGCACCCTCGCCGTGTTCGGGGACACGGGCTGCCGGCTGAAGGACGGCATGATCCAGGCCTGCAACGACCCCAACGCCTGGCCGCTGGCCCGGGTGGTGCGCTCCCTGGTGCGGGAGCGGCCGGATGTGGCGCTCTACCTGGGGGATTTCTTCTATCGCGAGCAGGCCTGCCCCACCGCCAACAACGCCCAATGCGGCGGCAGCCCCGCCCCCCTGGCCGGGGCTCCCTTCACCGATTCGGGTTGGGGTTGGGTGGCCGATGTGCTGGTGCCGATGGGTCCGCTGCTCGAATCGCTGCCACTGCTGGTGGTGCGCGGCAACCACGAGCTCTGCAGCCGCGGCGGCAACGGCTACTTCCTCCTCTTCGATCCCGCCTTCGGCAGCGCCGATCGCTGCGCACCCACCGCCGCCGGCGCCGCCCCGGTGGTGTACCCCCCCACCACCGCGGTGGACCTGCCGATCGCCGGGGGCCGCCGGCTGCGGCTGGTGAGCGTGGATTCCGCCAACGGCAACGATTCCGAGATCGACGAGGGGATCGCCAGCCGGCAGCGGTTGCTCTTCCGCCAGGCCCAGCACCTCGCCCGGGGGGCGTCGGAGGCGTGGCTGCTCACCCATCGGCCGGTGAATGCCGTGATGTCCACCGCCTACCTGCCCAACCCGCCGGGGGAGGCCACCACTTGGTCTTCCCTCACCCAAACCTTCGCCTCCGATGGCCTGCTTGCCCCCTTCCAGCTGATGCTCTCCAGCCATGAGCACATCGCCCAGGTGGTGCAGGTGCCGGGTCAACCGGGCCAGATCGTGCTCGGAAACGGCGGCACCCTGCTCGACCCTCCGGCCTACCCGATGCCCCCCTACGGCCCCCTGGCGACTGCCTCCGGCCAACCGGTGCAAGCGGGGGTGAAGCCCCTGCCGAAGGCCACGGTTCTTTACACCTGGCTCACCTTCGGATACATGCTGGCCCAGCCCACTCCCGCCGGCTGGCACTTCACGATGAAGGATCAAAACGGGGTGCCCTTTGCGCACTGCCGGGCCGAACAGCGGCAGGTGGCCTGCCCCTGAGGCGGGGCCTTTCCGGATGCCGGCTGGGCCGCAGGGACGCTCTACGGTGTTGGCTGACCCTTCCCCCCCGACGGCGTGTCCGCTCCGGCCTCTGCCCCCCTGCGTTGGCTCACCGCCGCCCTGCTGTTCGCCGGTGCCGGCCTCGCCCTGGTGCTGCCCCTCGCGTCGGCCACCTTTTTGACGATCCTGTTGGGCAGCGCTGCCATCGTGGCGGGGGTGTCCCAGCTGCTGCGGCTCACGGGGGAGGAGGCCACCAGCGCCAAGGGGTTCCGCGCTCTTTCAGGGGCTCTGTATCTGGTGGGGGGTCTCTCCTGCCTGGTGTTCCCGATCGAGAGCACGGTGAGCCTCACCTTGTTTCTGGGGGTGCTGCTGCTGGTGGAGGGGGTGATGGAGCTGGCGGCGGCCGCCAGCCAGGCGCTGCCGGCCCGGGGGCTGGTGCTGCTCGATGGTCTCGTCACCGTAGGGCTCGGCGTCTTGTTGGTGGTGGAGTGGCCCTCGGATAGCCTTTGGGTGATCGGCACCCTCTTCGCCATCTCCCTGGGCTTCTCCGCGGTGAACCTGCTCACCGCCCCGAGGGCGGAGGCCAGCGCCTGAGGCCAGGCAAACGTTTCGCCGGAGAACCCATTCGATGAGCATCGAGCATTTCGATCCCAAAGGAAAACCTCCCTCGCCGTTCACGGTGGGCTTGCAGCGGCAGCTCCGCCAAAGCCTGCCATTTGAAGACGAGCGTGATTGCGAGGAGGCGCAACGCGGGTTTCTGGCGGCACCGCCCTACAAACAGATCCTGGCGGACGCGGGGCACGTTGCCTGGGACATGGGCTGTTACGAATTTCTGCTGCATAGCTTCGATAGCGTCTTCGACACGATTCACCCCTCCCTGCAGCGCCAGGCCGTGCTCAATATGGCCTACGGGCTGTATGAGGTGGTTCCCGACAGGATCTATCAGGTGCGGGGTTTTGACCTCGCCAACATGACGATCGTCAAGGGCGATACGGGCTGGATCCTCTTCGATGTGCTCACCTGCAAGGAAACCGCCCGCGCCGCCCTGGAGTTGGTGAATCAACAGCTGGGCTCGCGGCCGGTGGTGGCGGTGGTGTACTCCCATAGCCACGTGGACCATTTCGGGGGGGTGCGCGGCGTGGTGGACGAACAGGATGTGAAGGACGGCAAGGTGCAGATCCTGGCGCCCGTTGGCTTCATGCAGAATGCGATTTCCGAGAATGTTTATACCGGAACTGCGATGACTCGGAGGGCCTACTTCCAATACGGCTTGCTGCTGCCCCGCAGCCCCTTTGGCCACGTGGATCAGGCGATCGGCAAAAACACCGCCTCGGGCAAGGTGGGCTTGATCGAACCGACCCGCACGATCGAGCAGGCGATCGAAACGCTGGAGATCGATGGGGTGTCGATGGTGTTTCAAAACACCCCCGGCACCGAGGCGCCCGCGGAGATGAATACCTATTTCCCCCAGTGGAAAGCCTTCTGGGCAGCGGAGAACA
>JBIPMZ010000083.1:0-8899 GCA_044376165.1 Cyanobium sp. | reverse complement strand
CTCCATGCCCAGCAGGTTGCCCACACCCCGGATCTCCATATCCCGCATCGCCAGCTGATAGCCGCTGCCGAGCTGGGCAAACTCCTGGATCGCCCGCAGCCGCTGCCGTGCCGCCTCGCTCAAGGACGCCTCGCCGGGATAAAACAACCAGGCATGGGCCTGGATGCCGCTGCGCCCCACCCGGCCGCGCAGCTGATAGAGCTGGGCCAGGCCAAAACGGTGCGCATCCTCCACCAGGATCGTGTTCACCCGCGGGATGTCGAGGCCGCTTTCGATGATCGTGGTGCACAGCATCACGTCCGCCTCCCCGGCGTTGAAGGCCACCATCGCGCTCTCCAGCTCCCCCTCCGGCATCTGGCCGTGGGCCACCAGCAGCCGCAGGCCGCTCAGCATCTCCCGCAGCCGCCCCGCCACCGTCTCGATCCCCTCCACCCGCGGCACCACGTAGAACACCTGCCCGCCGCGGTCGAGCTCCTGGCGGATGGCGCTGCGCACCGCCTCCTCGTCCCGCGGACAGAGATGGGTGGTGATCGGCCGGCGCTGGGGGGGCGGCGTGGTGATCAGGCTCATCTCCCGAACCCCCGAGAGGCTCATGTACAGCGTGCGGGGGATCGGCGTGGCGCTGAGGGTCAGCACATCCACATCCCGGCGCATCGCCTTGATCTTCTCCTTCTGCTGCACCCCGAAGCGCTGCTCCTCATCCACCACCAGCAAGCCCAGCTGCTGGAAGCGGGTGCCTTTGCCGAGCAGCTGATGGGTGCCCACCACCACGTCCACCGTGCCATCCGCCAGCCCGTCCTGGATCGCCTTGCGCTCGGCGGCGGTGCGGAAGCGGTTGAGCAAACTCACCTTCAGCGGATAGGGGGCGAAGCGCTCGCTGAGGGTGCGCCAGTGCTGTTGCGCCAGCACGGTGGTGGGCGCCAACATCGCCACCTGCTTGCCGGCGGTTACCGCCTTGAAGATCGCCCGGATCGCCACCTCCGTCTTGCCGAAGCCCACATCGCCGCAAACCAAACGGTCCATCGGGGAAGGCTGCTCCATGTCCCGCTTCACCTCGGCGATCGCCCGCAGCTGATCGGGGGTGGGCTCGTAGGGGAAGGAATCCTCCAGCTCGTTCTGCCACGGGCCATCCGGGGGGAAGGGGAAACCCTCGGCCCGATGGCGCTCGGCGTAGAGCTTCACCAGGTCCATCGCCACCTTGCGGATCGCCTTGGCGGCCCGCTCCTTGGCGCGGCTCCAGGCGGTGCCGCCCATGCGGTTCAGCTCCGGCGCCTTCTCGCCGGTGGCGCGGTACCGGCCGAGGCTGCCCACCTGATCGGCCGCCACCCGCAGCAGGCCGTCGGCGTACTGCACCACCAGGTAGTCGCGGGATTCACCGCTGATCACCAGCTTCTCGAGCTTCAAGAAGCGGCCGATGCCGTGGGTGCGGTGCACCACAAAGTCGCCGGCCACCATTCGGTTGGGATCCACCGTGCGGCTGGCCGCCCGGCGCCGGCGGCGCACCCAGCCGGTGGCCGCCAGGCTGTGCTGGCCGAAGATCTCCCGGTCGGTGAGCAGCACCACCTTCCAGGCCGGCAGCTGCAGCCCCTCCAGCTCCGCGCTGCCCCGGCCCTTGAGGGCCACCGGCGTGCCCTGCTCCACCAGCCGGTCGATCGCCGGCAGGTCGGCGGCATTCGGCACAAAGCGGCAGACGCAGTCGTGCTCCTCCAGCAGGGCGACGGCGCGGGAGGGCTGGGCCGAGACGATCCACACCCGCTCCCGCTGCCGCTGGTGCGCCTTGATCTGGTGGGCGAGGCGGCCGAACTGGTTGGGATGGGCGGCGACGGAGCGGCCGGCCAGGTCGAGGCTGTTGGGGTGGTGATCGCTTTCGTGCAGCTCCGCCAGGTCGAAGCCGGCGAAGCGCTCGGCCGCCTCCGCCAGGGTCTCGGACGGCGGCCGATGCAACGCCGGGGGCAGCAGCGCCTCCAGCTCCAGTTCGGCGTAGTGCTCGCCGGCGTGGGCAAACCAGGCCTCGCCGTGGGCCAGGCAGTGGCGGCGCTCCTCGATCGCCACCCACGTTCCCGCCGGCAGGTAGTCGAGCAGGGAAGCCGGGGTCTGCCACGCCAGGCCCATCAGCCGCCGCAGCCCCTCCGGCGTGCCGCCCTCCAGCAGGGTTTCCAACGCCTCGGCTCCCAGCAGCGCCTCCAGCCCCTCGGGGAGTTGGGCACGCAGGGCCTCCGCCACCAGCGGCGCATGGCTGGTGGGGGTGATCCGCACCACCTCGATCGGGTCGAGGGAGCGTTGGCTGGCGGGATCAAACTCCCGCAGCTTCTCGATCTCCTCGCCGAACAACTCCAGCCGCACCGGCAGTTCGGCGCTCACCGGGAAAACATCAAGGATGTCGCCCCGGCGGCTCCAGGTGCCCTCCTGCTCGATCGTGGCGACCCGTTCGTAGCCCAACCGGCTCAGCTGACGGCCCAAGGCCTCCACCGCGTGGCTTTGGCCGCGGCGCAACACCAACGTGCGGTCCGCCAGGATCGCCGGCGGGGGGAGGTGGGGCTGCAGGGCCCGCTCGGTGGCGACGATCACCCCGCGCCAGCTCTCGCCCCGGTCCACCAGTTCCGCCAGCACCTGCAGCTGGCCCCAGGCGATCTCACTGGTGGGGTCGAAGGGCTCGTAGGGGGATCCCTCGGAGCTGGGGTACAGCTGACAGGAGGGCCAGCCCATCAGTTCGAGCAGGGCGCTCCACCGCCCCACCTCCTCCAGGGTGGGTACCACCACCAGCAGGGGGCTGCCTTCCTGACCCGCCAGGGCGGTGGCCACCAGGGCCCGCGCCGCCCGTCCGGCCCCGCTGAGCCGCAGCCGCTCCGCGCGGGCGCAGCGCTGCCGCACCTCGCCGGTGAGGGGCACCTGCTGGAGCTGTCGCACCAGGGCGGTGAGGGGCATGGGCGGGAGAGGGGGGAAGGGGGGATCTTCGCAACCTGGCTCACGGCTTGCCGCCCCCCGGCTTTCCCTTGACGGAGGATTGGGGGAACCGGACGGGGGTCGATGTCGCGCTACCGCTGCCGCCGCTGCCTGGATCGGCCGCCCCTGCCCCTCTCCTCGGGACTGGGCCGTTCGGTGATCTGCGGCCACTGCGGCAGCGTGATGGAGCGACGCCGCTGGCTGCTCCACGGCGCTCGCCTGCTGGCGGGCACGGCGATGCTGGGCCTGAGCCTGGTGGTCTTCCCGGAGGCCATCGAGAATGTGGCGGTGTTGACCTCCAGAACGCCCGGGCTCTCGCAGCTGGCGTCGCGCCTGGATCCCCCCCCCGAGCGGGATCGCCGTCCCCTCAGCTTGCTGGAGGGCGATCTGCTGGAGAGGTTGTCGGAGGCCGACCTGACCTGGATCCCGAAAACCGAACCGATCGCCGGCGGTGGCATTCGCTACCTCTACCGCCGTCGCCTGGGGGAGCCACCCCCCAGCCTCGCGCAGCTCAAGGCAATGGTGATCCATCCCCCCAACCACATCGTGGAGCGGGCGGCGATCGCCACCCTGCTCCAGGAATTGCAGCGGGTGGGGGTGGCGATTGAGATGGAGGGCACCCGCAAGCGGGGCGCCGCCGGCGAGTGGGACCACTCCCGTCGCACGATTCGCCTGCAACCGGTGGTGGCGCAAAAGGGCAGCGTGGAGTTTTTCCGCGTGCTCAACCACGAGGCGATCCATGTCGCCCAAAGCTGCGCCGGCGGTGGCCTGCGGGCACGACCCCGCCCGCTGGGTCTCGCCACGGCGATGCACCCGGAGCTGGCCAGGCAGCTGGACGATCCGATGTATGCCACCAGCTCGCCGCTGGAGCGGAAGCTGGAGCGGGAGGCCTACGCCAACCAGCACCGCTTGGGGTTAGGGGCAGACCTGGTGCGGCGCCGCTGCCGCCCTCACCCGGCGCTGGCCATGTGGCGCATCAACTCCAGGCATTTGCCGGCGTAGCCCCATTCGTTGTCGTACCAGGCCACCAGCTTCATGAAGGTGTCGGTGAGGGCGATGCCCGCGTCGGCATCGAAGATGGAGGTGCAGCTTTCGCCGATGAAGTCGGTGGAGACCACCGCCGCCTCTGTGTAGCCGAGCACGCCGCGCATGGGGCCTTCGGAAGCGGCCTTGATCGCCTGCTTCACCTCGGCATAGCTGGCGGGGCGCTCCAGGTTCACCGTCAGATCCACCACGGAGACGTCCGGGGTGGGCACCCGGAACGCCATGCCGGTGAGCTTGCCGTTGAGGGCAGGGATCACCCGGCCGACCGCCTTCGCCGCACCCGTGGAGGAGGGGATGATGTTTTGGGCGGCCCCGCGACCGCCGCGCCAGTCCTTCGCCGAAGGCCCGTCCACCGTCTTCTGGGTGGCGGTGGTGGCGTGAACGGTGGTCATCAGACCGCTGGCGATGCCGAAGTTGTCGTGCACCACCTTGGCGAGGGGGGCCAGGCAGTTGGTGGTGCAGGAGGCGTTGGAGACGATGGCCTGCCCTGCGTAATCAGCGTGGTTGACCCCCATCACGAACATCGGCGTGTCGTCTTTGGACGGGGCGGACAGCACCACGCGGCGCGCACCGGCTGCGAGGTGCTGGCGGGCGGTGGCGTCGGTGAGGAAGAAGCCGGTGGATTCCAGGATGTACTCCGCGCCCACCTCCCCCCAGGCGAGGGCGGAGGGATCCCGTTCGGCGCTGATGCGAATCGGCCGGCCATTTACCACCAGGGAGCCATCCTGAACCTCCACGGTGCCGGAGAAGCGGCCGTGGGTGGAGTCGTAGCGAAGCAGGTAGGCGAGGTAGTCCACCTCGATCAGGTCGTTGATGGCCACCACCTCGAGGTCGGCGTGGCGGCAGGCGTGGCGGAAGGCCAGGCGGCCGATGCGGCCGAAGCCGTTGATGCCGACGCGGAGGGTCATGATCGCTGCGGGGAACTCGGGGTCGCCGGGGCCGTCATCGGGGCGGGCGCAAAGCCAGGCTCGCACACCGACTTCAGCGGTTCGGCGGCCAGCCAGGACTCCTCCAGCAGCATGTTGAACTGCAGCAGCTGGGCGTCGCTGAGCTGTTGTCGGCTGCTCACCGCCAGGTTGTGCTCGAGGAAGCGGCGGGCCATGCCCGTATCCCATCCGAGCCGCTGCAGCAGGGTGTCGCACTGCTGGAGGAGGTCGCTGCGGAGCAGGGGGGTTGGCGCCGTGGCGGGGTCCTGCCCCGGCGCCAACCCCTCCAGGGCCCGTAGAAAGGTTGTGAGGTCGGCCCAGCGGGTGAGCCGGCTGCGGCTGGGGTGGCCGAAGGCGCGCTGCAGGTAGACGCCCTCCTGGTCGCGGCTCCAGCCGAGGCGTTGCAGCTGCAGGTCGAGCTGGAGCAATTCCTGGCTCCAATCCTCCGGGTCCATGGGGGGCTCTGGGGGCAGCTCCTCCAAGGGCAGCTCCTCCAAGGGCGGCTCCTCCAAAGGCGACTCCTCCAAAGGTGGCTCCTCCGGGGGCAGCGCCTCCGGGGGCGGCTCGGCGAAGGGTGGCGGCTCGCCCTGCGGCGGAGGCACCGCGAGCTGCCGGGGGACCGCCGCCCGAGACCCACGCTGCGGGGGCAAGCCTGGCGAGAGCACCCCCTGTCGGGGCACGGCTTGGGTTTGTCCCGCAGGGGAAGCCACCCCTGCGGGAGCCATCCGCGGGGGTGGCTCCATGCGCGGCTCCAAGGGCCTCGCCAAGGGGGATCCCATGGGCGGCGGCCCTCCCAGCCGCCCCAGCAACCGTTCGCGGGCCCGGTCCTCCGCCGCCTCGGCGTCCTCCCCCTCCCCCAGGGCGCTGCCCAGTGGGCGGGAGCCCTGATGGGCCGAAACCCGCACCACCCGCCGACCTGGTTCGGCGTGCACCAGCTCTGCCTGCAGCTCCATGGGGTTGTTCGGCGCGGGCAGGCCGGAGGGTCGGCCCTCCTTCCTACAGTGATTTGGACACGCTCCGGAGACAGGAGCCTCCCGGAGCCAGCTCGGCGCATGGAAGCCGCATCGGTCGAATCCATCACTCCGCTGATCCAGGCGGCGGACCAGTGGGGGGAGGTGCTGCTGCTTCTGCCCCTGCTCGTGGGTCTGGAGGCGGTGCTTTCGGCGGACAACGCCATCGCCCTGGCGGCCATTTCCCGTCGCTTGCACGACCCCGCCCGTCAGCGCCAGGCCCTGAACCTCGGCCTGCTGCTCGCCCTCCTGTTCCGCCTCGGTTTGATTGCCGCCGCCCGCTGGGTGCTCGCCTTCTGGCCCCTGCAGCTCCTGGCCGCGGGCTATCTGCTCTACCTCTGCGGCCGCCATCTGCTCGGCCTCGACGAGGGGAAGGGCAGCGAGGAAGCCACCGTTGCCGCCGAGCGCCCGCCGGCAGCGGGGTTGGGTTCGATCGTCCTCACCCTCGCCCTCACCGACCTCGCCTTCTCCCTCGACAGCGTTGCGGCCGCCGTAGCGGTCACCGATCGCCTGCTGTTGGTGATGGCCGGGGGCGTGATCGGCGTGGTGGCCCTGCGGCTCACCGCGGAGCTGTTCATCCGCTGGCTGGAGGTGTTTCGCCACCTGGAAACCTCCGGGTACCTGGCGGTGGGCTTGGTGGGGCTGCGGCTGTTGCTGCGCCTGCTGTTCCCGGGGCTGGAGATCCCCGATTGGGCCCTGCTGGCCAGCGTGGTGTCGCTGTTTCTTTGGGGATTTTCGGATCGCCATCCCCCCGGCACCCCTGCGGCGGCGATCTCCGGCTCCGAGGCCCTGGCCCCCTCCGAGGCCCTGGCCTCCCCGGAGCCCCTGCCGGCGAAGCACTCCTGAGCCCCTGCCATGCGGATCGAGCTGCGCCGGATCGACGACGACCGTCTGCTCGACACCCTGGATCTGGAGGGGATCGAACAGGTTCCCCATCCCGGGCGCTGGTTGCAGCTCGGGGAGCGCAGCTTCCTGGTGCTGCAGCGCCGCCACCGCTACCGGCTGCGCAACGGCTGCTACGAGCTGGCCAGCGTGGCGTTGCAGGTGAAGGTCCAGCGCCAGCCCGCCGATGCCCGCTGGTGGAACGGCCGCTGGGTGATCGGCGACCCCGCCTGCCGCTTCAACGCCCGTTCGCCGCTCCTGCGCTGTGCCGTGCTGCCCGAAGGTCCCTGCGAGCGCTGCGCCCATTTCCGCCCGACGGGAGGACCCCTCGGCTTCGTCCCCCTAGGCTGAAGGCTGACGCTCCCGTTCCGATCACGTCCACCTCCCGGCGCCGCAGCACCCCCGCCCCCGCCCCCATCCGTTCCGCCAGCGCGAGCCCCGCCGACCCGCTGGTCCCCCTGGCCCCTACGGCCCCTGTGGCGGGCCTGGCGGCTGATTTCGCGGCCCTGGGGTTGTCAGAGCCGCTGCTGAAGGCCGTGGCCGCCAAGGGCTATCGCCATCCCTCCCCGATCCAGAAGCAGTGCATCCCCGCTGTGCTCGAGGGGCGCGACGTGCTCGCTGCCGCCCAAACCGGCACCGGCAAGACCGCCGGCTTCACCCTCCCCCTGCTGGAGAGGCTGCTCCACGGCGCCCATGCCCGCGCTGGCGTGGTGCGCGCCCTCGTGCTCACCCCCACCCGCGAGCTGGCGGCCCAGGTGGCGGACAGCGTGCGGGCCTATGGCCGTTACCTCGACCTGCGCTCCGACGTGGTGTTCGGCGGCGTGAGCGCCAACCCGCAGATCGAGAGGTTGCGGCGGGGCACCGACGTGCTGGTGGCCACCCCCGGCCGGCTGATGGACCTGCATCAACAGCGGGCGTTGCGGCTGGATCGGGTGGAGATCCTGGTGCTCGACGAAGCCGACCGCATGCTCGACATGGGCTTCCTGCGGGACATCCGCCGCATCCTCTCCCTGCTGCCCGAACAGCGGCAAAACCTGCTGTTCTCCGCCACCTTCTCGGCGGAGATTCGCCACCTGGCCACGGGGCTGCTGCACCAGCCGGTGCATCTGCAGGCCAGCCCGGAGAACCAGGCCGCCCCCAGCGTGCAGCAGGTGCTCCACCCCTGCGACATGGACCGCAAGGGGGATCTGCTGAGCCACCTGATCCGCAGCAACGGCTGGGAGCAGGTGCTGGTGTTCTCCCGCACCAAACACGGCGCCAACAAGCTCACCGAGCGCCTGATCCACGACGGCCTGCCCGCGGCGGCGCTGCACGGCAACAAGAGCCAGGGGGCGCGCACCCGGGCCCTGTCGGGTTTCAAGAGCGGTGAGTTGCGGGTGCTGGTGGCCACCGACATCGCCGCCCGCGGCATCGACATCCAGCAGCTGCCCCACGTGGTGAACCTCGATCTGCCCAACGTGGCGGAGGATTACGTGCACCGCATCGGCCGCACCGGCCGTGCCGGTTGCGACGGCCATGCCGTGTCACTGGTGGCGGCGGAGGAGTTCGAGCTGCTGCGGGCGATCGAGCGGCTGCTGGGGGAGAAGCTGCCCCGCCAGGAGGTGCCGGGCTACGAGCCGAAGGTGCTCTCGGCGCCCCCCCTGGATCTCAGCGGCGGCCGGGGTCGTGGGGGTCCGGCCCGGGGGGGCCGGCCGCCGCGGCGCCGTTCCTGAGCGGGGCGTGGTTTCTGCAGCGGTTGCGACAGTGTTGGGGACGACCCTGCGATGAAGTGGGGTTTGGCTTCGTCGCCTCCACCCCTCTTCGCTCTCCCCCTCCGCCTGCCATGCCCTACGAACCCGGGTCCCCCGAGTGCCGTGTGCTGATCAACTGCAAGGCGCAGATTGAGACGATGCTGCTCACGTTGTCCCGCATCGAGAACAGCCAGCACATCCGCGATCAACTCGTTTCAGTGCACAACCAGCTGGAAGGTTTGCACGAATTACATCGCCGCCAGCCCGAGGACACCGCCCCAATCCCTTCTGTGCTTCTGAGCTGATTCCTGGCCATCCTGCGGGAACAAGCAGCGATCAGGGATGGTTGGCGCGGTCGGGCAAG
>JBIPMZ010000082.1:0-8906 GCA_044376165.1 Cyanobium sp. | reverse complement strand
GCATGGGCTGGCTCGAATCCGCGGGGGCTTTTTTGTCCTCGTCCCCCTCCCCGCCGCAGCCGCTGAGGCCGGCGATCAGGGTGGCGCTGGCCAGGAACAGGGCGATGCTGGAGCGGGCCATGGCGGTTGGCGGAGTGATGCTCCCATTGTCTGCCCCAGCGTCACCCCGGGGCATAGGCTCCGGCCGCGCGCCCACGACCCATGCAGTTGGTTCTGGACTCTCTCCTGGAGGCAGGGCACCTGCCGGAGCTGCGGCACGCCCTGCTCGCCCCGGACGCCCCCTGGCGCGACGGCGCCGCCACGGCCGGCTGGCACGCCCGCGGCGTGAAGCGCAACCGCCAGCTGGATCCAGCCTCCGCCCTCCACCAACGGCTGAGCGCAGAGCTGGAGGGGGCACTGCTGGAGCAGCCGCTGCTCCAGGCCGCCGCCCTGCCCCGGGTGCTGCACGGCCTGCGCTTCAGCCGCATGGGGCCGGGCGAGGGCTACGGCCGCCATGTGGACAACGCCTACATGCCCGGCGGTCGCTCGGATCTCTCCTTCACGCTGTTTTTGAGCGAGCCGGAGAGCTACAGCGGGGGAGAGCTGGTGGTGGAGAGCCCCGCGGGGGAGGCGCGCTGGCGGCTGGGCGCCGGGCAGGCGCTGGTGTACCCGAGCACAGCGCTGCACCGCGTCGAGACCGTGGCGAGCGGCGAGCGGCTGGTGGCGGTGGGGTGGATCGAAAGCCGGGTGCGCAGCGCCGAGCAACGGGAGCTGCTCTTCGAGCTGGATACCGCCCGGCGCTCCCTGTTCGCGCGGGAGGGGAAGGGGGAGGAATTTGATCTGCTCTGCCGCTGTCACGCCAACCTGCTGCGCATGTGGGGCGAAATGGGGTAGGACGGCCCCACCGCCGCGCCGCCCGCCATGCCCCCGGATCCCACGGGCCCCCAGGCCGGCGAGGCCGGAGCCGGACCGGTGCTCGGCCTGCTCTCCCGCGGGTTGGAGTTTTGGGTGCGGCAGCAATGCCAGGCGATCGAGCAGCTGGAGATCCAACTGGAGGGTTCGGCGTGGCAGCTGATGCGCGGTCGCCTCGCCGGGGTGATCGTGCAAGCCCGGGGGGTGCGGTATCAGGAGCTGGAGTTCGCGGAGGTGCACCTGCGGGGCGAGGCGATGGCGGTGCGAATGGGCAAGCTGCTGCGGCAGCAGGTCCTCGAACTGGAGACCCCGTTTCGGGTGCAGGGCACGATCTGCTTCAGCGGGGAGGGCTTGAACCGCTCCCTGGCCCATCCGAACTGGAACTGGCTGGCGGATCAGCTGGCGGAGGATCTGCTCGGCATCCAGCCGCTGGCGAGCCTCAACCTCCAGGACGACCAGGTGGTGCTGCAGGCCTGCTCGGCCGGACCCAAGGGCGAGGTGGTGCAGCGAGCCGCCCGTCTGGAGGCGCGGGAAGGCAGCGTGGCGGTGGTGGGGGTGGAGGGGGAATGGTCCAGCCGCGTGCCGATGGACCCCGGCATCCGGATCGAAGCGGCGCGGGTGGGCAAGGGTCGGTTGGAGCTGAGCGGCGCGGCCACTCTCGTTCCCTGAAAAGCCGCTGCGCACCCCGCCGCCGCTGCTGGGCGCACAGCGGTGGCGGAGTCAGCGGCCCTGCAGCCAGGGGAGCCCCAGGGTCATCAAGGTGTAGACCACCGCGGGCACGAACAGGTAGCTGTCGATGCGATCGAGCACACCGCCGTGGCCGGGGATGGCGTCGCCGGAATCCTTCAGCCCCGCATCGCGCTTCATCATCGATTCGGTGAGATCCCCCACCAGGGCGAACACCGCCACCACGGCGCCCAGCAGGCCGCCGATCAGCCAACCCAGGCGCCAGCCCAGCAGCACGCCCCCCACCGATCCCACCAGGAAGGCGCACAGCAGCCCCCCCACCGCCCCCTCGACGGTCTTGCCGGGGGAGATCGGGGAGAGGGGATGGCGGCCGAGGCGGCGGCCGATCACGTAGCTGCCGATGTCGGTGGCGACGATCAGGAAGCAGGCCAGCAGGGTGAGGGCCAGGCCGGCATTGCCCCCCCACCCCATGGCCGCCAGGTGGGGCACCAGGGCCGGATCGCTGAGGTCGCGCAGCTTGATCCAGTGGCTGGGGAGGAAGCCGAGGTAGAAGAGCCCGAACACCGAGGCCGCCACGTCGGCGATTGTGCCGGTGACCGGCTGGAGCAGCAGCCAGCCGCAGATCACCGCACCGGAGGCGGGAAGCACCGCGGCGGCCACGTCCGCCCCCAGCCAGCCGCCGCCCGCCGCGGCCTGGGTGGAGAGCAGCATCAGCTGCACCGCCACCAGGGTGGTTTTGGTGGCGGGCCGGATGCCCTTGAACTGGGCCATGCGGAAGAATTCCTGCAGGCCCAGGTGCACGATCACACCGACGGCCACGGTGAACCACCAGCCGCCGAGCCACACCACCAGGGCGCCGAAGCCGCCGGCCGCCCAGCCGCTGGCGAGGCGGGCCAAGGAGGTGGCGGAGCGGCGGGGAAGGGAAGGCAGGGACAACGGGGGAATGGCTGGGCGCGGGATCTTCAGCGCTCGGCCGCAATCATGAACAGGGGTTCGGCCGCGGCCAGCTTGGCCTGGCTGCCGCGGCGCTGCATGCGATGGACGGTGGCCTGAACCACCTGCACGTCGCGGGCGCCGAGCTGGCTGAGGGTATCGGTGGCGTCCACCAGTCCCTCCAGGCTGGCGGTGCTGATCACGAGCCGGCCGCTCGTGCGCAGCGCCTCCCACACCACCCGCAGCACATCCCCCAGGGGGCGGCCCACCTCCAGCAACACCCGATCGGGATGGGGGGGCAGGGCGGCGAGGTGATCCGGCGCGCGGCCCGCATGGATGTGCAGGTTGGTGATGCCAAAGCGCTGGCGGTTGCGCTCCAGCAGATCGATCGCCTCCGGATCGCGCTCCAGGGTGTGCACCGCGCCGGCGGGCAGCAGGCGGGCGATCTCCAGGGCCAGGGCGCCGGTGCCGCCCCCGATGTCCCAGACGAGGGAATCGGCCCGGGGCCGCAGATGCACCAGCAGCATCACCCGCAGCTCCAGCGGGGTGGGGCTGAAGCCGGGGGCGTCTACAAACAGGGCATCCGGAAGCCCTGGCGTGACGAACTCCCAGCGGATGGGGAGGGAACCGGAGCCGGAACCGGAGCCGGAATCCGTCATCGGGCCCCGCAAAGGCACAGAGACTGGCACCGTATCAGCAGACCACCCGCAGGGTCCGGGGCAGCTGACCCGGCCAGAGCCGCCCCTGCTCCCCCAGCCAGGCCGCCCGCTCCGCATCGATCCGCTCCCCCGGCACCAGCAGGGGGATGCCGGGGGGGTAGGGACAGAGGGGTTCGGCGGCGAGGCGACCGGCGCAGCGGCTGAGTTCCACAGGCTCGGCGGCGGCCCGCCAGGCCTGCCCCAGGGGCAGCTCCGGGGCGGCCAGCAGCGGCAGCGGCGGGGGCGTGAAGGGGGGCAGCGGCGCCTGGCCCAGCGCCTGCCGCAGGGCGAGCAGGGCGCGGGGCAAGCTTCGCTCGACGCCCGGCGGCGGCACCAAGCCGAGGCAGAAGGTGAGGGCGCCGGGCTCGGGCAGCTCGCAGATCACCCCCCGCTCCTGCAACCAGGCGTCGGCGGCGAGGCCGTGGAACCCCAGCGGACCGGTCGCCAGCACCAGCCGCAGGGGATCGGCGTTGGCCAGGGGCTCCAGGCCGCAGCGGGTCAGGCGCAGTCGCAGCTGGCGGGCGCGCCCCTGAGCCCGGTGGCGGCGCCGCTGGCCCGCCGGGCTGAACCACTCCGCCAGGGCGGCGGCGCTGGAGGCCAGCAGCAGGGCGCTGGGACTGGAGGTTTGCAGCCAGAGCAGGCTGCGTTCCAGGGCGCGGGGATCGACCCGCTCCCCCCGGGCCAGCAGCACGGCGCTCTGGGCCAGAGCGCCGCCGCTCTTCTGCAGCGACAGCACCGTGAGGTCGGCTCCGGCCGCCACGGCGGCGCCCGCGCCATGGGCCTGATCCACCAGCACCGGCAGATGGGCGCTGTGCAGCAGGGCCACCAGGGCCGGCAGATCGGCGGCCAGCCCCTGGTAGGTGGGATCCACCAGCACCGCCGCCACCGGCGGCTCGGGCCCCTCCATCGCCGCCGCCAGCACCCGCGCCAGGTGCGCGGGGGTGGGCGGCTGCCACAGGCCGCTCACCGGGTCGAAGGGAAGGTCGAACAGCAGGGGCTGCAGGTCGCCGAGGGCGCAGGCGTGCAGGAGGGAGCGGTGCAGGTTGCGGGGCAGCAGCACGCGGGCCCCCGGCGGGGCGAGGGCCAGCAGGGCCGCCTGGAGCAGGCCGGAGGCGCCGTTGACCCCAAACCAGCAGCGTTCGGCGCCGAAGAGCGCGGCGGCCTGCCGCTGGGCTTCCGCCACCGCCCCCTCCGGCTCGAGCGGCCCCCCCAGCTCGGGGAGTTCGGGCAGATCCCAGCGGCCCGGGGCGCGGCGCAGCAGCCGGGCCAAGCCGGGGGCGAGCCCGAGGCCCCGGCCGTGGGCGGGCAGGTGGAGGGGCAGGGCGGGGGCGGGGGCGGTGAGAACCGCCTGCAGGGGCCGCCAGGGATCGGCCATGGGGGGCGGGTCGCGATTTCTAGAGTTTGGGCAGCCGCCCGCCCGCGCCCTGACCGCAGCCCTCCCCAGCGCCGTGCCCAGCGCCCTCCCCGGCGCCGCGCCCGCCTCTCCGCCCGCCGACGACACGCCTCGCTACGACCCCGCCGCCGATCTGCGCTGGTTGCTGGCCCGCCCCTGGATCTGGCTGAGTCGCCTGCTGGTGGTGGCCTGGCAGCTCGGCGGCCTCGCCGTCACCCTCGCGAGCCAGACCAACAGCCGCGATCCCGCGGTGCAGAAGCGGCTGGCCCGCCGCATCCTCACCACCCTCAGCGAGCTGGGCCCCTGCTTCATCAAGGTGGGCCAGGCGCTCTCCACCCGCCCCGACCTGGTGCGGCGGGACTGGCTGGAGGAGCTCACCCGGCTGCAGGACGACCTGCCCCCCTTCCCCCACGCCCGCGCCCTGGCGTTGATCGAGGAGGAGTTGGGGGCGAGCGCCGCCAGCCTGTTCGCGGAATTTCCCGAACATCCGGTGGCCGCCGCTTCCCTCGGCCAGGTGTACCGGGCCCGCCTGGCGGATGGGCGCTGGGTGGCGGTGAAGGTGCAGCGCCCGGATCTTCCCTACCTGCTGCGGCGTGATCTGGTGATCATCCGCAGCCTGGGGGTGCTGGCGGCGCCGTTTTTGCCCCTCAACCTCGGCTTCGGGCTGGGGGCGATCATCGATGAGTTCGGCTCCACCCTGTTTGAGGAGATCGACTACCGCAAGGAGGCGGATAATGCCGAGCGCTTCGCCCGCCTGTTCGAGGACCAACCGGAGGTGACGGTGCCGCAGGTGGAGCGAAGCCTCTCCAGCCGTCGCGTGCTCACCACCCAGTGGATCAACGGCATCAAGCTGCAGAATCGCCGTGAACTGCAGGCCCACCATCTCGATCCGGCGGCCTTGATCCGCACCGGCGTGGTGGCGGGATTGCGCCAGCTGCTGGAGTTTGGCTATTTCCACGCCGACCCCCATCCGGGCAATCTCTTCGCCCTGGCGGGGCAACACCACGGCCTGGGCCATGTGGCCTACGTCGACTTCGGCATGATGGATTCGATCAGCGATGCCGACCGCATCACCCTGACGGGGGCCGTGGTGCACCTGATCAACCGGGATTTCGAGGCGCTGGCCCGCGATTTCCGCAGCCTCGGCTTCCTCAACCCCAACGCCGACCTGCGCCCCATCGTGCCGGCGTTGGAGGAGGTGCTCGGCGGAGCGCTGGGGGAGAACGTGGGTAATTTCAACTTCAAGGCGATTACCGATCGCTTCTCGGAGCTGATGTTTGATTATCCGTTTCGGGTGCCCGCCCGCTTTGCTCTGATCATCCGGGCGGTGGTGAGCCAGGAGGGTTTGGCGATGCGCCTCGACCCTGATTTCCGGATCATTCGGGTGGCCTATCCCTACGTGGCCCGCCGCCTGCTGGCGGGGGATACGGCGGAGATGCGGGAGAAGCTGCTGGAGGTGATCTTCGACCGCTCCGGACGGCTGCGGGTGGAGAGGCTGGAAAACCTGCTGGCGGTGGTGGAGAGCGATGGCGACGGGGTCGACCTGCTGCCGGTGGCGCGGGACGGCCTGCGCTTGCTCTTTGGCGAGGAGGGGGGCGGGCTGCGGCAACGGCTGCTGCTCTCCCTGGTGAGCGATGACCGCCTCAACACCGACGACCTGCGGGCGCTGCTGGGCCTGGTGCGGCGCACCTTCTCGGCGCGGCGCCTGGCGGGCGGGGTGCTGGCGCGGCTGAATCCCCTGGCGGTTTGATCGCCGGCTGCGCGGGGCGGTTAAGGTCTGGGCACTCGCAAGGGAACGCGTGCCCGCCCCGCTGCTCACCGACCTGCCGGAGGCTGCGCTGGATCAAGCCAGCGACCTGTTTGGCGATCTCGACGCGGGGGAGCTCCTGCTGGAGTATGCGCAGCTGGAAAACCCCCCTTATCTGGTGGCTGCCGTCGGCCTGGTGATCGCCATCCTGTGCGGGCTGACGTTCTCCCGCCTCGTGCAGGACCGGCTCGACGGCTGGAAGCAGGACCGGCTGCCCCTGCTCCCGCTGGCTACCTTCCCGATGCTGCTGCCCTGGAGCGGCCTGGTGCTCGGTGTCACCCTGTTCATCGGCAGCTGCCTGCAGGTGTTCGGCTTCGCGGCGGGAGCGGCGCTGCTGGTGGCTTTCCTGCTGTCGCTGGCCACCGCCGGAGCCCTGTGGCGCCAGCTCACCCAGCTGATGCAGCAGGTGCAAAAGGGCACCTTCCGCGCTGTGGACTTCGACAATTTCGATCAGTTCTTTTGAGCGCGGCGAGCCATTCTGCCGCCTCCTGGCAGGGGCCGAAGCGAGAACTCCCGCGGCTGGCCACCACCACCGGATCACCGCCAGCGCGCCCGGATACCGAGCCGGATGAAGGTTCCACCCGCCCGTGGAGCCGTGCCAACTTGCCGGCGAACACTACGAAAATTGAAGAGACAGGGCGGAAACAGGGATGGAAAAGTTCGTAGAGGAATGCAACAAACGTGAACCTATATTGCGAACGGGCTGACAAGGATTCGCGGTTGATCCAGGGTGTGTGAGCAGCCATTCTCGCCATGACTCAAAAAATCAGTCTTCAGGATTTGCAGCTTTTGTATGAGGATCCATCTGTTCCCAAGTCTGACTTCGCAGATTATCTCCTTGGTGCTGCAGAAAAGTCACGCCCTTTCTCGCCAGGATTGATCCCTGATCCTGCCAAGGTGGAGATCGAAATTGCTGGCTCTGACACCCAGGTCAGGGCGGCCTTGGTGGGAGATTTGGTTCTGGGCTGGGAGCGAGAGCGGCGCCGACGCCAGTTTGAGGAAGATATCGTCAAGCGGCCAGGCCTCAAGACTCTTTACTTCGAAGGGGATTCCTGGTGCCAATTTCCAGTATTCATCGATGAACTCTATGATCACCTGCGCAACTCGTATAATATCTACTGCACAAGCCGCGCCGGCGACACATTGAAGAATATGATCTTTAAGGGGCCGGAGTATCATAAGTATTTGCGTGAGTTGATTCACCTCCGCAGAATCAAGCTGGATGGTTTTCTGTTCTCCGGTGCTGGCAATGATGTCGTAGGCAGGGGGGCATCAGGCAAAGCGGTACTAGAAGAGATTCTGAAGCCCTATGACAAAACGCAATCTCCGGCCTGGCATATTCAGACACCAGAGTGTGACGCTGTCATGAAGTTTATATCGGATAGCTATCGCAAGCTATTCGATACCGTCAACGGATTATTTCCAGTCCTCGCGTTTCCAGATTTAAAGATTTTTGTTCATAGCTATGACTACGTGCAGGTTCGTAGCCTCCCACTTCGCGATCCCCATCCAAAGCCCTGGGCAGCTAATTGGACTGGCGATCCACTCAGAGCCAAAGGTTTTCCCGATAATCATATTGGAAGTGCAGTGATTAAAGAGCTGATTGATCGCCTCAGCGAGACGACAAAAAAAGTGTGCTCTAGTTATCCGGATCGCGCCGTGTACGTTGATCTGCGTGGCTCTGTTCCTCCTGATCAATGGGCAGATGAGCTTCATGCCACTAGCGCCGGCTTTGCTGAGGTCGCCAAACGGTTTCGCCAGAAACTCCCCTGAGGTAAAATCCATGAGTCGATACATCACACAGAAAGACTCCTTTGATGCAGCCGATGTTATCTATAAGCCACCCCTTCTTAACCTGCCCGCTAGCAGACCGCCGTCGCCACTGCATCGAAGGTTAATTGGCAGGTTTAATCAATACATCCGAAACCAGGGATCCGCGCCTTATTGTACTGCAATGGCATTGGCCACTGCCATTGATTTTCTGGTCTTGCAGAGCGAGTTGCTGGCCAGTAAGCAGGGCTCACAAATGAGCCCACCTATTGAGGATCCGACAGAGACTGAAGTCCGATGCAGTGGACGGATGCTTTTCGAGATGGCGAAAGCCTTTGATGAATATCCAGATGATAATAATAAAGGCTCTAGTCTGCGAGGGGCAATCAAGGGCTTTTACCAAAACGGCGTCTACCGAAGGCCTCATGATGAGACAATAGAGGGCGCCGAATGGGAGGATAAAGACTGGATCTTTGACATCAAGAAAGCCCAGATAAGCCGAGGTACTGTTCTGGGACATTATGCACGGCTTGGCCCAAGCATTCTGGATTATCAGTCTGCCATTATGCATATCGGCATTATCTATGCCTCCGCCTCTGTCGATACCGGCTGGAATGCTGATGCAGTGCGTCAGCATGACGGCGTCATTCGCTCCGGCCCAGATCAAGACCCGCTGGGTAACCATGCTTTCGTGATTATTGGCTACACAAACTCAGGGTTTCTCGTG
>JBIPMZ010000081.1:0-8928 GCA_044376165.1 Cyanobium sp. | reverse complement strand
AGGCACGCGTTGCTGCAGGTGGGCGAGGCGCCTGGCCTTGTCGTTGCTCCAGCCCACGGGCACGCCATCGACCACCGAGCAGGGCTCGCCATCGCCTTCTGTGACGGCAAAGCCGCGTTCAGCGCCGGGCAGCAGGGCCGCCATGCCCACCGGCGTGATCGAGGGCAATGTCGCCTGGGCGATCTCGAGCTTGAGGTCGCAGAGCTGCTCGCGGCTCCAGCCGTTGAAGCGCTCATGCAGGGAGGCGCCCATCTCGTAGCGCAGGGCATCCACCCAGAACACCACGGGCCGGCCAGAGCCCGGCTGCACCCGTTCGGCCCAGATGCGGCTCTGGGGCAGGGCGCCGGGGATCAACCAACCGGCTTGCTGCAGGGCATCGGTGAAACGCCGGGTCTGTTTGTCGAGCAGTTGCTCGTAGCGGTTGCGCTGCTGCTCCAGCCCCTGGGCCACCTCAACGGCGGATGCGCTCAGGTCTGCCACCTGCTGCTCCATCCGCCGCTGCAGCCCATCCACGTGGTGGGCCGCAGCGGCCTGGTAGGCCAACCAATCCGCCACCGGAGCCGTTGGCTTGGGCAGCTGGGCTTCTGCCTGATCAAGGGCCAGGCCAAGAGCGGCCGCGGTACGGGCCAGATCCCACTGCAGCCGCCGCTGCGACTGGGTGGGGTCTGTGGGCTGGCCCACCAGCCAGAAGCTGCCCTGGCGGGCCTGCACCAGCTCCTGGGCTTTGGCGACTTCTCCCTTGGCGAGAAAGGCATCGACGCTGCGCAGCAGGAACTGCTCTTCGCAGGGGAAGGTGTCGATCGCGCCGAGCACGCCCGGGCGTTCGTTGCGGATCAGCTCGCGCAGGCCCAGTTCCTCTTCCACCCGGGCGGCGATGGCGATGTAGGCACTGGCGTGGTTGCGGCGCAGGGCCTTCGCATCGGTGAGGGCGTTCTCCTCTGCGGCCTTACCCACCGGCAGGGATTGCTTGGCGAAGGCGGAGAGCTCATCGCCGTGCCAGTCGTGGAGGAACTCGTGCAGCAGCAGGGCCCGTTGGGCCCGCTGGCGCCAGTCGGCCAGGGTGGCGTCTGCTGGAAAACCGAGGCCCCAGCGGCTGTGGAGAAGATCCTGCAGTTCGCTGTGTAGGCCCTTGGCGCTGATGCCGGCATCAAACTGATCCGACGCCAGCCATAGCCGAGCCAGCTCCCCATTCTCGGGTGGGCTGCCCATGCCACCGAGCTGTTGGCGGAACAGGTCCTTGAGCTGGCTGAATCCCCCCTCGCCGGATTGCTCCAGGGCGATGGCGATGTCGCGATAGGTGAGATCGGGGCGCTTGAGCAGCTGCTCCACCTTGTCGGGCTCCATCACCTCCCGCAGGTACACGCGGGCTCGGTTCACCAGCTGCCCTTCGAAGACCGTGCCGGCGCGGATCAGCTCCAGCAGGGTGGCCCGGCACTCGGCCTCCTGCCGCTGGGGCAGGTAGACGAGCAGAGGCTCCGGCAGATCGGCGCAGATCAGGGGCTCCAGCTGGTGGCGGAGCGCAAACAGGCTGGTGCCGGCCATCACCCATTGGGCCTGCAGCTCTCCGAGGTTGAGCGCACCGGCCACTCCATCACTGGGTTGGCTGGTGGCCAGGGCATCGAGCAGCGAGCGCAGCTGCTCGGCTGGATCAAAGAGCAGCACGACCCGGTGCAGGCTGAGCTGGCGGGAGAGCTCCTGGCAA
The DNA here is from genome assembly GCA_044376165.1 of Cyanobium sp. Lineage (GTDB taxonomy): Bacteria > Cyanobacteriota > Cyanobacteriia > PCC-6307 > Cyanobiaceae > Cyanobium. The sequence continues at coordinate 7,226 of JBIPMZ010000081.1, read as the reverse complement.
AAGCGGGCCTGGAGTTTGTTGGGGGCGGCAGCGGTCATGGCGAGAAGCGGCGCACCCAATACGCGCAGATTACGCGCGTGCTCGTATTTATACGCGCATGCTCGTAAATACTCATACGACTGGCGGGAGGCGGTAGGTGCGGCCCTTGCCCACCCCTTCCGGGATCAGGGCGCCGTGTTTGCAAAGGCGCTGCAGGGCATGGGTGGCTTGGTTTTCCTCCAGTCCGAGGGCCTGGAGCAGGTCCCGCCGGCGCAGAACCTGCCGCTGCCTGGCGAGGTCAAGAATGCGCTGGTCGATCTCTTCAGGGGTGAGCGCTGTCTGGCGCTGGTAGCCAGCTTCCTGATCAAAGGCCTGGTACACCTGCTTCGAGAGGGTGTAGCTGCGACCGCGCCCCTGGCCCTGAGCGGCCACCAGGTCGGCCTCCACCAGCTGCTCCAGGTGCCGCCTGATCGTGGGCTCATCACGGTGCAGGCTCTCCGCCAGCTGGGCGGTGGTAAGGCGGCGCTGCTCCTGGAGGGTGTGGAGCAGCAACAAGCTGAGCAGCCCCAGCGGTTCTCCATACAACCGCTGCTGCCTTTGCCACAGGGCGACCAACTTCAGATTGGCTGGCTGGGTGCTCAGCTGCAGCACCACGTCATCCAGGCTGGATTGGCTGTAGTCGGGCGCCGATCGCCCAGCCTCCAGGAGTTCCTGGTAGATGCGGTCCACACCCCGGCCGGTGCGCTCTGCCAGGCCGATTCGTTTGAGAGCATCGGCCAGTGCAAGGTTGCGGGAACGGGGCGGCGTCGTGAGCAGGGAGTCGATGCTGACCCCGCGCACGAACCCGCCGGGGTTGCTGATCACCAGCTGCTCCCCGAGTTGCCAGGTGACATGCACGGCGGCAAGGCGGGTGTAATCGCGGTGGGCAAGGGCATTGAGGAAGGCTTCGCGGAAGGCGCGTTTGCTGAGATTCGGCACCGGTACACGGAACAGTCCCACATCCAGCTCCTGTTCTGTGAGCAAGGGATCAAGGCGCTGCTCGATCTGCTCCACCAGGGCAAGCAGCGGTGATCGCCAGAAGTGATTGATGCGCACGTCTGTTCCTTGCAGCACCTGGAAGCCGCATTCATGGCCGGGGATGCAGCGCCGGATGGCCGATTCGTGCCCCAGCAGCAACAGGCCGGCCGCTGTGGGGCGTGGCGTTCCCTGGCCATCGCTGCCCACCAGGCCCAGCGCCCCATCGAGCTCGTCGTCGCTGAGCTCCAGCAGGGTGGGGTCGCCTTTGTGGGTTCGAACCATGGTGCGCAGCCGCTGGCGTTCGGCTGGATTGAGATCATCCAGGGTGGCCGTGAGAAGGGGTTCGGCAGACCAATCCAGCTCCAGCTGCTGGTGGGAGCGTCGCAACACATCCACAGCGCTGGCGGGCCGGCAAAAGGGCTTGCCCTGCTGGTCGAGGCTGCGGATCTGGCAACGGCCGTCGCGGCTAAAGACCGTGCCCTGGGCTACGGGAACATCGATCTGCAGAACAGCATGGACGCCGAGGTCCAGGCATTCCACCGTGACGCCTAGCGGTGGTGTTGTGAACTCAGCGACCACAGCAGCCAGGTTTTTCTTCCGGTCACGATCTGGATGCAACCCTGTGACTGTGCCGTTGTCTTCGATGCCCAGGTAGAGGGTGCCGCCCTGGGCATTGGCCAGACAGAGCGCCGCCAGGGCGAGGTCACGATCTCTCAGAGGCTCCTTGCGGTCTGCTTTGAACTCCACGGTGAGGGTCTCGGCCGTGGGCAGGTGGTCGATCACCGGTTCACCTCCTGATTGGCGATCAGGTTGTTGACGATTTCTGTGCTGACGCCGAATCGATCGGCAACCTGCTCCACAGCGGGTTCGGAATAGTCGCCACTGAGCTGTTCCAAAGCGCCCTCGGCAGGACAAAGAAACTCAGCGGCAAAAGCGCGCTGGATTTTCTGACGTTCTGTGGGGATGTCGCTACTCACGTACCACGACTCGGCCCTGGATCCGGTGACCAGGGCGTCACCGATGAAGCGAGCGAGCTCAAAGCGGCGGGCTGACGGGTAAAACTTGCGCAGATGCAGGGCGATCTTTCCGGTCGGCCCGGGCACCGCTACTGCGATGGGTTGGCGCGGCGGAGGCAGGGTTGATTCGAAGACCTGTGGCTGCAACCCAAACAGATCACAGAGCAGATCCGTGGGGATGGGTTCATTGCTGAGCCCCAGGTGCTGGCGCAGGGCACGCGCCAGCTGCTGAGCTCGGCGCCAGGGCGTTCTCGACTGGATCGGCTTCTGGAACACAACCTCAAAGACCTGCAACCTGGCCTCAAGGGCTGGGCTCTCCAGCAGTTGCTGAAGCTGCTGGAGATCCGGAGCCCGACCTTGGCCGGCTCGTCCATAAACAGGGGCGATTTCAGTGAAATTGCCAGGCCCCATGGTGGCTGCCATCTGGATCGCCTGCTCCATCAGCGGCTCCGGGCCTTCATCGGGATCAAAGCCCAGGCAGGCCTCCAGGCGGCGATAGCGGCTGGCTTCTGCATCGGTGCGCTCCGCCTTCACCTCCTGCCAGAGATCGAGCAGCTCGGTATGAATCGCATCCCAGGCCTCCAGGCGATCCAGCACGGAGGCAATGAAGGCATCCAGCGTTGCTTCCACCTGCTCGCGTGGAATTGAGACTGGAACCGGCAACCTGTTGAGGTAACGAATCGACTGTTGGCGAGAGCCGGCTGCACTCTCAGCCTGGAATTGGACCGTGCCGCCCTCACTGGCCATCACCAGGGCGGGCCAGATGGTGCCCGCATTGGCAGCAGGCCACTCATGCGTCAGGCGCCAATCCGTGGTGGGCCGCAAGCGCTCGGGTGGCCGGGGTTCGTGCAGCAGCCGCCACCAGTTGCCCGCAAGCCAGAGGGCCAGTGGATAAACGGAAACCAGCACCTCCTCGCGGATGGTACGGGAGAAGGTGTCGTCGTGTTCAGTGAGGTTGATCTCGCCCACCTGCAGGCGCAGCCGCCCGGTGGTGGCGAGCAGTTCGGGAATGCCCAGGCCCGCGGCTTCCCAGTTGGTGATGCTGAGCTGCAGATCGGTCATGGATTACCTCCCAGGCGCTGCAGCACCAGCTCAGCGAACGGATCCTCCGGCTGCAGGGGGTAGCCGTGATACGTACCTGTTTCACTCTGCTCAAGCTGCGCTTCCAGGACGCGGCCGTCTTGCACCGCCCAGATGTTCTGGGGCCAGCCGTTGGTGCAACGCTCGCTGATCAGGCCTGAAGCAACTCCGGAACGCAGCAGATCCAGGGCTTCCTGGCGGCGAAACACGCCGATCTCGTCGCACAGCATTTTTCCCTTGCGAGCGCCACTGGGGGGTGTGAGGTTGAAGTCGCCTGGGTTGCGCTTGTGCTCCGGGTTGCCTCCATAGAGCAGCTGGTGGCCGAGCTGCTCAAGGCGCTCCTGGGGCCAGTTCGCCAGATCGGCCAGCTGGCGTTTGGTGTTGTAGGTGCCGTTGCGCCGCTTCATGGAACCTGTCCTCCATGCCAAGCCTGGCGACCAGCGGGCCTCGTTGCTGTGCTGGAAGCTCCCCTCGATCCACGGCCGAACTCCCCTCGATCCGGTTCGAGCCCCCCTCGATCGGGGCTGAACCCCCCTCGATCCGCGGGGAGCCCCCCTCGATCCGCTACCAGCTCCCCTCGATCGAGGGCCAGTTTCCCTTGATCGCGGCGATCGCCAGCCAGCAGCGCCGGACCGAGGGTGTCGAGGCCAATCAGCTGTCGCAGGCTGGCGTTGTCCACCTGGGTTTGGCGGTGGGCCTGAAGCAGGGCGCGGAACTCCTCCTGGGTGAGTTCTTCGGAGGCCAGGCGTTCCACAAAGGAGCGATCGGCTTCGGTGAGGGTGGTGGGTTCAATCCGAGGTGCCGACAGGAAGGCGTCTTCCATCTCGGCAAACATGCCCGGGATCCCTTCGCCCTGGTCGCGGGTGAGGCCCAGATCCACCAGGGTGCGCATCAGCCGCGGGTTGCGGCTGCAGTGCACGCGTTTGCGGCTGAGCAGCTCCTGGAGGTTGAGCGCGGGCAGCAGACCGCCGGGGCTCACGACTTCCATGCGGTCGTCGAACACCCGCACGCCGGCGTTGGGATGCTCGGGTCCCAGGCGGGCAAATAGCAGCTCAGCGGCTTGCCGCAGCACCAGCTCTGATCCACGGCGATCGGCGAGCTTGCGCTTCAGCAGGTAGTCGGCATCACTGAGGGATTCAAGGCCAGCACCCCGGCGTGCCTGCGCCAGCAGCTCGCTGTTGAGGTACGCGAGCTTCAGGGCGGACGGCCGGCTTTCGTGGCTGAACCCCGCCACATAACGCGCCACTTCGTCGCGCACGGCTCTTCGATCACGTTGTTTCTTGCCATCCGGGGGGCCATGGAACAGCGACTTGCGATCGAAATGTTGCCCTTCGTCCTGATGGAGAAAGGGTGTCACATCAAAGGCGTCAGGCGAGCCTGTCATCGCAGTTCATCTTCTTCTACTAGCCGGCTCTCCGCCACGGCATTACCCTGCTCTGCCACCCGATGACTCGCACCACTTACGGCCCATAACTGGTCGATTTGATCGAAGTTCTCGGGTTGATCAGAAAAGGCAAACCTATCTGCCAATCCCTGGAGAGTTCTGTTATCGGCAATCTCATCGTGGGGGATGAGGAGATAACGCCATGGCTTTCCCTTGTGCGCCAGCTCGTGCGATGAGGCATGGCTGCACCAACGAGCTGCTGCACGTGCCTTGGCACGCACGGTAGGATCCTGAAGCTGATCTGCTCGCTTGGGTTCACAAAGTAGCTTTTCGGTATCTGTCTCAACGACAAAGTCAGGTTCGTAATTGCTGTCACTGCTATACCGAATCTGGAACACCCCCTTGCCCGGCTTGAACCACTTCACGACTGCGCCGTCCTTTTCAAGGAGACTGGCGAAGCGGCGCTCAGGATCACTGTCGAACTTCTGCGTGGGATACAGGCATTTATCAAAGAATCCGAAGAGCATACTGCGGATGTTCTTTTTGTGATCCAAGGGAGTTCTATAATCAAAAACCTCGGCATCAGCGGGCGCAGCGAAGACCTGGGAGCGGACTTCGCTGAAGCCTTGGCTGACAACGGCTTCGTAACCGGAGGCCTCCTCCCAGGCATGCGCTTGCATCTGCACATGAATCAGATCGCAGATTTTGCGCTGATGGAACATCAGTACATTCCTGATTTGATTGTCTTCCTGCAGGTAAGAGCGCAAGTGACCAACGAACTGTGCTGATAGCCCGTAAAGAAGGTCAGCCTCTTCATCGTAGCTGACATCATCATAGTCAATCAAGCCGCGAACGATGTAGTCTTCAAGTCGTGCTTCTTGATGACCACCTTCGAGCGCAGCAATGGTTTCGCGGGTGTCACTGGCCAGATGCTGAATCAGGATTTCCTGCGAAACAGGTAGTAACCGAACATTGGCAATATCCAGCTGAAATGGGTGGAAGCCAGCCGTGACAGTTCCTTGTGGCAAAACAAGGACCCGAGGAATCGCGATCGTGTGTTGGATATAGACCTCCGTCGTCTCCTTGACGACCGCTTGAACTTGGGCCGGATCCATGCCTGGAAGCAACTCAAGCTGCCCACGGTTCAATTGGTCCCGAACCTCTTTCACAATCTTCTGCTGGACCTCGGCGCTGGCCAGAGCCACGGGCCCAGGGACAACCTTGCTGTCACGGCAAACCTTGTGGATAGCATCCAGCGCACACTGGGCTGTGCGCTGTTCTGCTGGGCTGGTGAAGCGGGGCTTGGGCACCGCCGCCGGTTGACCATTGACGCCCGCAGGTGGCGACGTGGTATCGGGCGTTGGATTGAGGTGAGGCGAGGCCTCAGTAGCAGCGGGCCCAGGCCCAATCCCCAGGATGCCATTCAAGATCGGATTGACAACCACTGTTTTCATTGGCTTCTCAGGAATGTCAGGACCGATCGTGACAACGTTGAAGGAATAGCCGCCCTTGTTGGCTTCATCCACAATGTCCTGAAAGCGATCGTGAGCAACGATCGTTAGACGATCGACAGCTGCTACGCCAGTGCGCTTGCCATAGGGAAGCCGCAGGCCACGCCCAATCGACTGTTCAACAAGTGTGCGTGAATCGGCGGCACGCAACGGCACAATGGTGTAGAGGTTAGTGACATCCCATCCCTCTTTGAGCATATTCACGTGGACAACGATCTCCGTTGGTTCATCGGAACGCTCAACAGCGAGCAACCGCTCCACATTTTCATCTTTCTCGGCACCTTTCTGGCCTGAATGCACCTGAATCACCCGACCCTTGTAATGACCGTTGAAGAAGGAGACGTCCTCCATGAGACGGACGATTTCTGCGGCATGCTCCGTGTCGCGGGCAATAACCAGCAGAAATGGTTTAACGGGGCGCACAGCATTTTGCTGGGCGTATACCTCAAGCTCAACCTTGGTGGCTTCATGGATGCGGACACCATCTTCAAGCTTCAATCGCTCCAACGCGGCAGGCTCCATGGCGGAGGCATTGAAATCTTGGCGAGTGGCGACAGCAGGCTCTTTGACATAGCCATCTTTCATAGCCCGCGAGAGAGGATAGGCGAAGATGATATTCTTGAATCTGCTAACAGAGTTTCCTCTCTCCACCTGCGGTGTGGCGGTGAGCTCAAGGCCCATCACGGGCTTCAGCGCATCAATAGAGTGCATGGAAGCGGAGGCCCGGTACCGATGAGCTTCATCCATGATCATGACGAGATCATCCAGCTCCGCGAGATATTCAAAGTAAGACTGACCAAGATATTCCGAAAGACGCCAGGCCTTGCGATTGTCCTGTGAGCGAACATTGAACTTGGCGATATTGAAAACATTGACAACCACATCGTCGCGCTCAAACAGATCGAGAACCTGGGGCTTCTGCTCAAAGTTGTCGCCGGTGACCAGCGTTGGCGACTTCACCGCAAACTCAGACACTCCCTGAAAGACATACTTAGGGGTGTTTGGGGTGAAATCAGTGATTAGCTTTTTGTAGATCGTGAGATTGGGCGCCAACACAAAGAAGTGCCGAATGCCATGGGCAACAAACAGGTAGGTGATGAAGGCACCCATCAGGCGTGTCTTGCCCACACCGGTGGCCAGGGCAAAGCAGAGACTGGGGAAGTCGCGTTCGAAATCTTCAACGCTTGTGAAGGCCGAGCGAATTGCTGCTAACGAGTCACCGAGGTCTGGATTCTTGTG
>JBIPMZ010000080.1:0-8960 GCA_044376165.1 Cyanobium sp. | reverse complement strand
CGGGTCTCCGGTGACCCTATCCTTGCCATACATGGTCTGGAAATCTGTGGTGAACTTCTTGGAGGCTGGTGTATCCAGGCTCATGAAGAAGTTCCAAGCAGCATAGGTGCCGTTTGTGTACTCGGGGCCGATCTGACGGATCTCCTCCTCGGCGATCGAGAAGGACATGATCGGATATTTAGCTGGATCGATGCCAGCCGCCTTGAATTGTTTGAACAGGGCGACGTTGGAATCCCCGTTGAGCGTGTTGATGATGATGCCACCATTCGGGAAGGCCTTCTTGATCTTCGCGATAATCGGGGCCACCTCGGTATTGCCCAGAGGAATATAATCTTCCCCAACGGTTTCCCCGCCAAGGGCTTTCATCTGCTCCTTGATAATCGTGTTGGCCGTGCGTGGGTACACGTAGTCGGAGCCAACGAGGTAAACCTTCTTGCCAAACTTACCGCTATAGGTCTTCATGAGCCAATCCACCGCGGGCTCCGCCTGCTGGTTGGGCACGGCGCCGGTGTAGAAGATGTTGCGGGAGCACTCCTGACCCTCATACTGAATCGGGTAGAAGAGCATGTGGTTCTTGGCTTCGAACACCGGCATCATGGCCTTGCGGCTCGCGGAGGTCCAGCCGCCGAAGACAACCGCTACCTTGTCGGAATCGATGAGCTTTTGAGACTTCTCCGCGAAGGTGGGCCAATCGGAAGCGCCGTCTTCCGCAATGGCGGTGATCTTGTACTTCTTGCCGCCGACGTTGACGCCGCCGGCATCGTTGATCTCCTTGATGGCCATCTCTTCCACCTCTTTCAAGGTGGTTTCTGAGATGGCCATGGTGCCGCTCAGGGAGTGGAGGATGCCAACTTTGATCTCACCATCAAAATTACCACCCCCACCGCCACCGCAGGCCGCGAGGGAAAGGGAAACTCCGACTGCCGCAGCACCGGAAGCAACGCGCCGGGAAAGGAACGGGATCATGTCCAACCGCAGGGGGGGAAAGTGTGCCGAGGGTCTGACGGCAACGCGAAACTACGGAGCGACCCCCCGGCACAGTGTCTCGGTTGATACCGAATTGCCTCCGCCCGATGCGCGGCGTGCAAATGAAGATCTCAGGGGCGCTTTTGGGCGGGCGCAGATTCTCCAATGGGTAGCTGTTGCAACAGAAAATTCACCACTTCCTCCAGCCCCTGCCCGCTGCGCAGATTGGTGAAACACCAGGGCCGGCCCGCCCGCATGCGCTCGGTGTCCGCCTCCATCACCGCCAGGCTGGCCCCCACCAGCGGGGCCAGGTCGATTTTGTTGATGACCAGCAGATCGGAGCGGGTGATGCCCGGACCGCCCTTGCGCGGAATCTTGTCGCCAGCGGCCACATCGATCACGTAGATGCACAGATCCACCAGCTCCGGGCTGAAGCTGGCGGCCAGGTTGTCGCCGCCGCTCTCCACCAGCACCAGATCGAGGCCCGGGAAGGCCTCCTCCAGCTCTTGCACCGCCGCCCGGTTGATCGAGCAGTCCTCGCGGATGGCCGTGTGGGGGCACCCGCCCGTCTCCACGCCGCGAATCCGCTCGGGTTCCAAGGCGCCGGCGCGGGTGAGGAACTGGGCATCCTCCTGGGTGTAGATGTCGTTGGTCACCACCGCCAGCTGCAGGCGCTCCCGCAGGCGGAGACAGAGGGCCTCCACCAGCGCCGTCTTGCCGGAACCCACGGGCCCCGCCACCCCCACCCGCAGTTTGCTGCTCGCCATGCCCGCCATTTTGGTGGGGAGGCCAGCGGGTTTGGGGAAGCCGGTGGAGGCCGTGTGCCGGGAAAGCGCTCAGCTGCGGAAAAGGCGCGAATAGAGCGCCCCGTGACCCAGCTGGGCCAGGCCCGCCCCCACGCCGCCGCTGCGCAGTTCGCGGCAATCGCTGGCGGCCAGGGCGGTGGCCCGCTCCGCCAGCCGCGGCGCCAAGGCCAGCTGCAGGCGCTGGGCCTCGCTGGAGCCGAGCGGCACCAACCGCACGGCGGCACTGAGCTGGTTGGCGCACCAGCCGTAGAGGTAGGCCTCCACCACCACCTCCGGCTCCAGGGCGAGGCAGAGGCCAGCCCAGGCCCAGGCCACCGGCCAGCCCAGGGGGGGGACCTCCCGCCGGCCCGCACCCTGCCCCGGCAGGGGCCAGCCCAGCTCCGCCAGCAGCTGCAGCAGCGAGCCGCCCATCTGCCGCTGCTGCGCCCGCATCTCGGCCGCCTCCCGCTGGGCGAGCAGCCAACCGTCGAGATGGCGCACGGCGCTGGCCGCCTCCGGCACCCCCTCGCGCCAGGCACGCAACGAGCCCATCAGCGACGGCAGGGCCGCGGCCTCCACGGCGAGCAACCCGCGGCCCAGCTCCGCCTCCAGCCAGGCCGCTACGGCGGGGGCACCGGCGATCCGGCCGCTCTGCACCAGCCCCTCCAGCCCCTCCGAATAACTGAAGGCCCCCACCGGCAGGGCGGGGCTCACCAGCTGAAACAGCCGCAGCCGGGCCGCGCTCATGGGGTTTGGCCGTGGATGGGTTGGCCGTGGATAGGGTGGTCGTGGTGCGAGTGCTCCGGGCTGGGCTGGCCCGCCGCGGCGTAGGCCCCCCCCTCGGGCAGAAACGGCTCCCGGCGGCGCTCCACCCTCAGCCCCCTTTGGATCAGCAGGTCGGCGAGCACGGGGTCCTCCACCAGCCGTAGCTCATCCTGCCGAAGCTCCAGGGCCACATGGCGGTTCCCGAGGTGATAGGCCGCCTGCAACAGGGCCAGGGGGTCGGGGGCCCGCACCACCAGCAGCGCCTCCTCCGCCGCCTCCACCAGCACCGCCGCGCCCCCCTGCTCGGGGGCCAGCCATTCGCCGGGCTCCAGCGCCCGGCCGCGGGGCAGCTGCAGCAGCAGAGCCCGGCCGCAGAGGCTGTGGCGCCGACCGCGCAGGCGGGTGCGCTCCTCGGCGCTCAGCGCCAGCCGCAGGGGGGCGGGCCCGGGGTCGGCGGGGGGATGCTCCAGCCGCCGCTGCAGCAGCAGCGGGGCCTGGGGATCAGGGAGTTCGTCGGCCACCATCGCCTCCAGGCGCCATCCGCCCCCACAGTGTGCCCGTGGTCTCCGCCCCGCTGGCTTCCATGCACGCCCCCCTCACCCCCTGGCATGGCCGCGCCGAGCTGCGGTTCCGGCTTGGCGAAGCGGGCGCCACCGGCTTTCAGGGCGGGGCCACAGCGCCGCTGAAGGTGCAGCGGGCCTGGGCCGGCGAGGACGGCCGTTGCGCTCTGCCGCTCCTGCACACCGCCGGCGGGCTGGTGGGGGGCGATCAGCTGAGCGTGACCCTCGCGCTCGAGCCCGGCAGCCGGGCCCTGCTCACCACGGTGGCGGCCCAGAAGGTGTACGGCTCGATCGGCCGCTCCCGCCGCGCGCCGCGGGGCCGCTGGGCGCGGCAAGACCTGGTGGTGCGCCTGGCGGCGGACGCCGATCTGGAGTGGCTGCCCCAGGAGCTGGTGCTCTTCGCCGACGGCCTCTATCACCAGCGGGCCCGGGTGGATTTGGCGCCGGGGGCGAGCTGGCTGGGGGCCGAGGTGGTGCGTCTGGGGCGCACCGCGGCGGCGGAAGCGCTGGGTGCGGGGCGCTGGCGCTCCGACCTGGAGGTGCGCCGCCTGGCCGCGGACGGAAGCCTCGCGGACTGGGAGCTGGTGGATCGGTTGGAGTTGGGGGGCGACGCGCTGGAGGGGGAGCACGGCATGGCCGGCGAGCCGGTGTTCGGCGCGCTGGCGTGGGTGGCGCCCGCGCCCCTGGCGCCGCCAGCGCTGGCGGCGCTGCTGGCGGCGGTGCGGGATGACCGCGCCGGCCTGGAGGGGACCATGGCCTGCGGCGCCCTGCGGCAGGGGCTGGTGGCCCGCTTCCGGGGCACCTCCAGCCAGGCGGCCCGGCTCTGGTTCACCCGCATTTGGGCCCGCATCCGGGCGGAGCGGGGCCTGGCGGCGCCCCAGCCCCCGCGGGTGTGGCCGTTCCAGGAGGCGCCCTTCCCCCCGCCGGCCTGAGCCGCTGCCAAAGTGTGGGGATCACCGCTGCCTCCATGCACCTCACCCCCCAGGAGAAGGACAAACTCCTCATCGTCACCGCCGCCCTGCTGGCCGAGCGGCGCCTGCTGCGGGGGTTGCGGCTCAACCATCCCGAGGCGGTGGCCTGGCTCAGCTTCCTGGTGCTGGAGGGTGCCCGGGACGGCCGCAGCGTGGCCGAGCTGATGCAGGAGGGCACCACCTGGCTCCGCCGCGATCAGGTGATGGAGGGGGTGCCCGAGCTGGTGGACGAGGTGCAGATCGAGGCGGTCTTCCCCGATGGCACCAAGCTCGTCACCCTGCACGATCCGATCCGCTGACCGCCCTCGAGCCTCCGCCGCCCCCCGCCCGCTCCCCATGTCCCCCCTGATCCCCGGCGAGCTGCTGCCGGAACCCGGCGAAATCGAGCTCAACGCCGGCCGCCCCGTCACCACCCTCACCGTGGCCAACACCGGCGACCGTCCGGTGCAGGTGGGCTCCCATTTCCACTTCCATGAGGCCAACGGCGCCCTGCGCTTCGACCGGGACGCCGCCCGGGGTCTGCGCCTCGACATCCCCGCCGGAACCGCCATCCGCTTCGAACCCGGCGACAGCCGCGCCGTGAACCTGGTGCCCTTCGCCGGGGCCCGCCGCGTCTTCGGCTTCAACGGGCTGATCAACGGCCCGCTCGACTGACACAATCCCCCCGCAGCCCGTCCATGCCGTACCGCATCAGCCGCCGCGCCTACGCCGAGACCTACGGCCCCACCACCGGCGACCGGCTGCGCCTGGCCGATAGCGAGCTGATCCTCGAGGTGGAGAAGGATTTCACCCACTACGGCGACGAGGTGAAATTCGGCGGCGGCAAGGTGATTCGCGATGGCATGGGCCAAGCCCAGGCGACCCGCGCCGAGGGAGCGGTGGACACGGTGATCACCAACGCCCTGATCCTCGACTGGTGGGGGATCGTCAAGGCGGACATCGGCCTGCGGGATGGCCGCATCGCGGCGATCGGCAAGGCGGGCAACCCCGATGTGCAGGAGGGGGTGGACATCCTCGTGGGGCCGGGCACCGAAGCGATCGCCGGCGAGGGGCACATCCTCACCGCCGGCTCGATCGACACCCACATCCACTTCATCTGCCCGCAGCAGATCGAGACCGCCCTCGCCAGCGGGGTCACCACCCTGCTGGGGGGCGGCACCGGCCCGGCCACCGGCACCAACGCCACCACCTGCACCCCGGGCGCCTTCCACCTCGCCCGCATGCTGCAGGCCGCCGAGGGGCTGCCGGTGAACCTGGGCTTTTACGGCAAGGGCAACGCCAGCACCCCCGAGGCCCTGGAGGAGCAGATCCGGGCCGGCGCCTGCGGCCTCAAACTCCACGAAGATTGGGGCACCACCCCGGCGGCCATCGACTGCTGCCTCTCGGTGGCCGACCGCCTCGATGTGCAGGTGTGCATCCACACCGACACCCTCAACGAGGCGGGCTTCGTGGAGGACACGATCCGCGCCATCGGCGACCGCACAATCCACACCTTCCACACCGAAGGGGCCGGTGGCGGCCACGCGCCGGACATCATCCGCATCTGTGGCGAGGCCAACGTGCTGCCCAGCTCCACCAACCCTACGCGCCCCTACACGCGCAACACGCTGGAGGAGCACCTCGACATGCTGATGGTGTGCCACCACCTCGATCCCCGCATCCCGGAGGATGTGGCCTTCGCCGAATCGCGCATCCGCCGCGAAACGATCGCCGCCGAGGACATCCTCCACGACCTGGGGGCCTTCTCGATCATCGCCAGCGACTCCCAGGCGATGGGGCGGGTGGGGGAGGTGATCACCCGCACGTTCCAAACGGCCCACAAGATGAAGGTGCAGCGCGGCCCGCTGGCCGGCGACAGCGACCGCAACGACAACACCCGCTTGAAGCGCTACATCGCCAAGACCACCATCAACCCGGCCATCGCCCACGGCATCGACAGCCAGGTGGGCTCGGTGGAGGTGGGCAAGCTGGCGGATCTGGTGCTTTGGAAGCCGGGCTTCTTCGGGGTGAAACCGGAGCTGGTGCTCAAGGGCGGCATGATCGCCTGGGCCCAGATGGGCGACGCCAATGCCTCGATCCCCACCCCGGGTCCGGTGCATGGCCGGCCGATGTTCGCTGCCTACGGCGCCGCCCTGGCCCCCAGCTGCCTCACCTTCGTGAGCCAGGCCGCCCTCGACGACGACCTGCCGCGGCGCCTCGGCCTGCGGCGCCCCTGCGCGCCGGTGGTGCACACCCGCGGCATCGGCAAGCGGGAGATGCGCAACAACACCGCCCTGCCCAAGATGGAGGTGGATCCGCAGACCTATGAAGTGTTTGCCGACGGCGAGTTGCTCAGCTGCGAACCGGCGGAGGTGTTGCCGATGGCCCAGCGCTACTTCCTGCTCTGAATCCCTACCTGGCAGCCAGCCCCTGTCAACGCCGTGAGGCGCAGGCTGCGGCCGCGGAGGCGAGACGACCGGATTCGGCCTCTGGGGATGGGATGGCCTTGTGCGATGCTCTAAATCACTGCCGCGCAAGGGCCGCGGGCCCTTCTTCAGGGAGGGAGCGCCGACTCCGGCGTCGTTTCCTGTAGCAACCGCCACCGGTGTCCCCCCTGGCTCCGCTGCAGGATCCCGCCAGCGGAGCCCGCCTGCATGTTCACGGAGTACCGGCCCAACCACGGCTACGACGAGTACTTCAGCGGCGCCGACCAACCCCGCGCCGGCCTGCGCCCCCTGCTCTCCTCCCTGGGCCGCATGGGGCTCGACCAGCTCAACCACAACCACGCCGCCGCCGGCATGCTGCTCAAACGGCTTGGCGCCACCTTCCGCCTCAACGATTCCGGCAGCCAGGGGGTGGAGCGCATCCTGCCCTTTGATCCCCTGCCCCGGCTGATCACCGCCAGCGAGTGGCAGGTGCTGGAGAAGGGGTTGATCCAGCGGCTGGAGGCGATCGATCGCTTCCTGGCGGACGTCTACGGCGAGGGCCGGATCCTGGCGGACGGGGTCGTCCCCGAGGAGGACGTGGTCAGCTCCCACGGCTGGCGGCCCCAGATGCGGGGGATCCGCCCCCCCCTCGATCGCTGGTGCCACATCTCCGGCCTGGATCTGGTGCGCGATGGCGCGGGCACCTGGCGGGTGCTGGAGGACAACCTGCGCTGCCCCTCGGGGGTGGCTTACTTCCTCGAGAACCGGCGGGTGATGAAGCGCATCTTCCCCAGCCTGTTCAGCGGCCGGGCGGTGGCCCCCATCGACAACTACGCCTCCCAGCTGCTGCAGACCCTGCGGGAGCTCGCCCCCTGGACCGACACCCCCAAGGTGGTGCTGCTCACCCCGGGGGTGTACAACAGCGCCTACTTCGAGCACAGCTACCTCGCCCAGCAGATGGGCATCCAGCTGGTGGAGGGCCGCGACCTGGTCTGCGAGGCGGGGCGGGTGTGGATGCGCAGCACCGCCGGCCTCGAGCCGGTGGATGTGATCTACCGCCGCATCGACGACGACTTCCTCGATCCCGCGGTGTTCCGCCCCGACTCGATGCTGGGGGTGCGCGGCCTGATCGAGGTGTTTGCCGCCGGCCGGGTGGCGATCGCCAACGCCCCGGGCACCGGCGTGGCCGACGACAAGCTGATCTACGCCTACGTACCGGAGATGATCCGCTACTACCTGGGCGAGGAGCCGATCATCGAGAACGTGCCCACTTACCTCTGCTCCAGGCCCCGGGAGCGGGCCTATGTGCTGGAGCACCTGGGCGAGCTCGTGGTGAAGGCGGTGGCGGAGGCGGGCGGCTACGGCATGCTGATCGGTCCCCACGCCAGCGCCGAGGAGATCGCCAGCTTCGCCGCCAAGATCGAGGCCGATCCCCGCAACTACATCGCCCAACCCACCCTGGAGCTCTCCACCGTCCCCTCCCTCAGCGAAGGGGAGCTCTACCCCTGCCACGTCGACCTGCGGCCCTACGTGCTGCGGGGCCAGGGTGCCTGGGTCACCCCCGGCGGTCTCACCCGCGTGGCGCTGCGGCGCGGCTCCCTTGTGGTGAATTCCTCCCAGGGCGGGGGCTGCAAGGACACCTGGATCGTCGACGATGTCATGGTCGAGGAGCCTGCTGCCCAGGCCCACCAGGAGCTGCCTCCATGCTGAGCCGCGTCGCCGACTCCCTCTACTGGATCCATCGCTACATCGAGCGCGCCGAAAACGTCGCCCGCTTTGTCGAGGTGAGTGAGGCCCTCGCCCTCGACTGCCCCCCCGGCAGCGCCGAGCCCTGGCTGCCCCTGATCGAGGCCAGCGGCGAGCGCGAGCTCTTCGACAAGCTGCAGCCGGGCGTCAGCCCTCACGACGTTGTGGAGTTCCTGGTGCGCAATCCGGAGAACCCCAGCAGCGTGGTCAATTGCATCGCCATCGCCCGCGAGAACGCGCGCCAGATCCGCGATGTGATCACCACCGAGATGTGGGAGCAGCTCAATGGCACCTACTGGAATCTGCAGGAGCCTGAGTTTTGGCAGCAGCCGCCCCAGGAGCAGCTCCGGGAGGTGCGGCGCTCCTGCCAGCTCTTCTACGGCATCACCGATGCCACCCTCAGCCGCGATCTCTCCTGGCAGTTCAGTCGCCTCGGGCGGCTGCTGGAGCGGGCCGACAAGACCACCCGCATCCTCGACGTCAAGTACTTCCTGCTGCTGCCGATTCACGAGCGCGTCGGCGGCGTACTCGACGAGCTGCAATGGATCGCCCTGCTGCGCAGCGCTGGCGCCTACCAGATGTTCCGCCAGTCGCAGCAACAGGTGATCGAGCCGGAGGCGGTGGCTGCCTTCCTTCTGCTCGATCCCCACTTCCCCCGCTCCGTTCGCTACTGCCTGGAGCGCATCAGCGAGACCCTGCGGATCATCCGCGGCACCGCCCTGCCCGGCCCCCCGGACGAGTTGGAATGCCTCACCGGGCTCA
>JBIPMZ010000079.1:0-9036 GCA_044376165.1 Cyanobium sp. | reverse complement strand
CCATCCCTTACGACCCTACATCCTGGTCTCCCAGCGTCGGATCCCGGTTTTGTCGGGCCCGATCACCCCTGCGAGGCCCATGAGGGAGGGAGGTTCAACGGCCAGAGCCGCAGGGGGATGGATCTTGAGCCGTATCCGGCGGATCAGGCGAGCCCAGCAAAAACCGCGGTTGACTATCGTAGCAGCCTGAACCGGCGAATACAGGTCTGTCGTATCCCACCCGCAGCAGGCAGAGCCCCTGGGGTGGCGCGGCCTCCTTGACGTCCGCCCGGGCCCGCTCGCGCCAGCGGCGGCGAAACACCTCCGGATCCAGCCGGCCCTCCCCCACGGCCACCAGCTGGCCCATCAGCAGCCGCACCATGCCGTAGAGGAAGCCGCTGGCCTGCAGTTCCACCACCACCAGATCCCCCTGGCGCTCCAGGCTCACCTCCTGCACGGTGGTGACCGCGTGAGCACGGCGGCTGCCGGCCCGCTGGAAGGCGCTGAAATCGTGCTCGCCCCGCAGCTCCTGCAACAGCGCCTCCATCCGCCCTTCCTCGAGCCGCACGTTGTATCGGTGCCAGCTCCAGGGGGCCAGGAACAGGTTGGGGGACCGGCCGTTGTAGAGGGTGTAGCGATAGCGGCGGTAGCGGGCCGAGAAGCAGGCGTGCCAGTCGGGCGGCACGGTTGCGGCAGCCCGCACCCGGATCGTGGCGGGCAGGCGACCGTTGAGGGCTTGGGGCCAGCGCTGCGGCGGGATCGGACCTGCCGCATCGAAATGGACCACCTGGGCCGCGGCATGGACACCGGCATCGGTGCGGCCCGCGGCAAAGCTGGTGAGAGGCCGGGCCGGATCGAGCGCTTCGAGGGCCTCCTCCAGGGTCTGTTGCACGGTGGGCAGGCCCGCCCTCTGGCGCTGCCAGCCGTGGAAGGGGCCGCCGTCGTACTGGAGGCAGAGGGCAATGCGTTGCCGAGCTGGCGAAACGATGGCGGGCGAAGCGGGGTTCAGACCAGCTCGATGATCGCCATCTCGGCGTTATCGCCGCGACGGCGCACGGTGCGCACGATGCGGGTGTAACCACCGTTGCGCTCGCTGTAGCGGCCCGTGGCCTTTTCGAACAGGGTATGGACCAACTGCTTGTCGTAGATGTAGCCGAGGGCGCGGCGTCGTGCGGCCAGGCTGCCGTCCTTGGCGAGGGTGATCATCCGCTCGGCCTCGTCCCGCAGGGCCCGGGCCCGGGCCTTGGTGGTGGTCACACGGCCTTCACGAATCAGCTGGGTGGTGAGACCGCGCAGCATCGCCTTGCGTTGGTCGGCGGGGCGGCCCAGCAGGGGGACTCGGCACTGGTGTCGCATGGTTCGGGACGGGGTCGAGGAGGGCGGAGGGGATGGGGAGAGCCGGGGGCGCTCAGGCGCTGGTGCGGCTCTGGGGCAGGGAGATGCCGATGCGCTCGAGGGCCTCGATCACCTCGTCGGCTGATTTGGAGCCGAAGTTTTTGATCTCGAGCAGGTCCTCGTAGCTGTAGCCCATCAGGTCGGAGACGGAGTTGACCTGGGCACGCTTGAGGCAGTTGTAGGCCCGCACCGAGAGGTTGAGCTCCTCCAGGGGGATCTGGGCTTCAGCGGAGGGTTCGGGTTCGAGCCCGGGCTCTTCAGCCATCGTGAGGCTGGCGAGAGG
The DNA here is from genome assembly GCA_044376165.1 of Cyanobium sp. GTDB lineage: Bacteria > Cyanobacteriota > Cyanobacteriia > PCC-6307 > Cyanobiaceae > Cyanobium. The sequence continues at coordinate 7,379 of JBIPMZ010000079.1, read as the reverse complement.
CTGGAACAGGCCGATGAGCTGGTTGGCGGCCTGGGCCATGGCATCGTCGGGGGTGATGCTGCCGTTGGTTTCGATTTCGAGGCGCAGCCGCTCCCGGGCCGAGCCCCCCTCGGCCACGGCCGTTTCGTCGACGCTGTAGTTGACCCGCTTGACGGGCATGAACACCGCGTCGATCTGGAGGAGATCGATGGCGCTGGTTTCTTCGTTGTGACGGTCGACCGGGCGGTACCCGACGCCCCGCTCCACATGGACCTCCATCTCGAGGGTGTTGCCCTCGGCCACCGTGGCGATCGGCCGGTTGGCGTCGATCACCTGCACCTGGGAGGAGAATTGGAGGTCGGAGGCGATCACGGTGGCGGGGCCGCTGACCACCAGGCGGCCGATCTCCAATTCGCGGCTCCGGCTGACGACGGGGATCGACTTGCAGTTGAGCAGGATGTCGAGCACGTCCTCCCGAACGCCGGGAACGGTTGCGTACTCATGATTAACCCCCCCGATCCGCACGGCGGTGATGGCGCTGCCCTCAAGGCCGCCGATCAGCACACGACGCAGGGCATTGCCGAGGGTGGTGGCCTGCCCCCGGTCCAGGGGACCGATCACGAAGACCCCGGTCTGGGAGCGGTCGTTGGCAACCTGATGCTCGACGCGGTCGATCTGGTATTGCAGCACGGTCTGTGGGGTGAAAAGGGGGAAACGAAACCGGGAGGTCAGACGCGGCGGCGTTTGGCCCGGCGGCAGCCGTTGTGGGGGAGAGGGGTGACGTCGCGAATCAGGGTGATCTCCAGGCCGGCCACCTGCAGGGCTCGGATGGCGGTTTCCCGGCCGGAGCCCGGACCGCGCACCAACACCTCGATCTGGCGCATGCCCTGCTCGAGGGCTCGACGGGCGGCCGCTTCGGCGGCGGTTTGGGCGGCGAAGGGCGTACCTTTGCGGGCGCCCTTGAATCCGCTGGCACCCGCAGACGACCAGCTGATCACCTCACCGGCGGTGTCGGTGATCGAGACAATGGTGTTGTTGAAGGTGCTCTGGATGTGGGCAACACCATTGGGTACGTTGCGCTTGGCCTTCTTGGGGCCGGATTTCTTGACGGGTTTGGCCATGGCGGTGGGCCCTGGGGGAGCCGGGAGGTGATCGGAGAACTAGGGGAGCTCCTGGTGACGCGGGCGTGGGGCCCAGGGGCCGGAGCCTGCGGCAGGAGGGGGAAGGGGCGGGCTGGAGCCAGCCCTGCACTCACTTCTTCTTGCCAGCGACGGTCTTGCGGGCGCCGCGGCGGGTGCGGGCATTGGTGCGGGTGCGTTGGCCCCGCACCGGCAGCCCGGCGCGGTGGCGGCGGCCCCGCAGGCAGCCGATATCTTGGAGGCGCTTGAGGGCCATCCCCTCTTCGCGCCGCAAATCCCCCTCGAGGGTGTAGCCCTCGGCGGCGCCACGCAGCTTTTGCACGTCGGCGTCGCTGAGATCTTTGACCCGGAGGTCGGGGCTGACGCCGGTCTTGGCGAGGATCTTGCGGGCCCGGGTGAGCCCGATTCCATAAACGTAGGTGAGAGAAATTTCGACCCTCTTGTCGCGAGGGATGTCGACACCGGCGATCCGAGCCACAGTGGGGAAACGATCAGGGGGGGCAAGGGGGCAGGCCGTGGAGCTGGGTCGGCGGGGACCGGCGACCGAAGGGCCTGGGGAAAATGGTCAGGAGGGGAGGCAGGGGGTGCCGCCGGGGCCATCGGGGCCCCAGCCGGATCAGCCCTGACGCTGCTTGTGCTTGGGGTTGCTGCAAATCACCATGACGCGGCCGTGGCGACGAATCACCCGGCACTTGTCACACATTCGCTTGACTGAGGCGCGCACCTTCATGGTGGGGTGCTCTCCGCACGGACAAACCAACAACTTATCACAGGGGCGAGCCTCCTCAAGCCGGCCCGTTCAGCCGAGCAGAGCCTCGATGCGGGCACCGATCTCCTCAATCGTGCCGGAGGCGTCCACGGCCTTCAGCACGCCCAGGTCGCGGTAGTGCTCGATCAGCGGGGCCGTCTGGTCCCGGTAGACCTGCAGTCGGTGGCGAATCACCGCTTCGTTGTCGTCGCTGCGGCCGCGGGCCAGCAGCCGCTGCAGAAGAAGGACGTCGTCGAGTTCCATCAGCACCACCAGCTCGATCCCCTGGCCCAGCTCCACCAGCAGGCTGTCGAGCGCTTCGGCCTGGGCCAGGTTGCGGGGGAAACCATCCAGGAGCCAGCCGCCGCCTTGGCCTTCCAGCCGGCTGCGCACGATCGCCAGCACCAGCGCGTCGCTCACCAGCTCGCCGCGGGCCATCACCGCCTCGGCCTCCCGGCCCAGGGCGGTACCGCCCTGCACCTCGGCGCGCAACAGGTCGCCGGTGGAGAGGTGCAGCAGGTGATGCGCCTCGGCCAGGCGCTGGGACTGGGTGCCCTTGCCGGCGCCGGGGGGACCCAGGAAGAGGAGGCGTTGCTTCATGGCAGAGGGAGGGGGGCGAAGAAGGGGAGTGAGCCCGGGGCTACTGGCGGACCATGCCCTCGTAACGCTGGGAGATCACGTAGGTCTGCACCTGCTTGGCGGTGTCGATCGCCACGCCCACCAGGATCAGGAGGGAGGTGGCCCCGAGGCCTTGGAAGGTGCGCACCTGGGTGGCCCCTTCGACCGCGGAGGGCACGATGGCAACCGCCCCCAGGAAGATGCCGCCGAGCAGGGTGAGACGGTTTTGAACGCCGGTGATGTAGTTCGCCGTCGCAGACCCGGGGCGCACGCCGGGAATCGCCACGCCGCTGCGTTTGAGGTTGGTGGCGATGTCCACGGGGTTGACCGTGAGGGAGGCGTAGAAGAAGCCAAACCCGCAGATCAGCAGGAAGTACACCAGCGCGTACAACCAGGGGATGCTGCTGTTGGGGCTGAGATAGCCGGCCAGCTGGACGAGCCAGGGGCTTTTGGTGAGGTTGGCGATCGTCAGGGGCAGGAAGACCACCGCTGAGGCGAAGATGATCGGCATCACCCCGCCGGCGTTGAGCTTCAACGGCAGGTAGCTCTGCCGGGCCGCCAACATGCCAGTGCCACCGGCTTGGCGCTTGGCGCTGACGATCGGAATGCGTCGGTTGCCTTCCTGGACAAACACGATCCCCACGATCGTCACCAAAAAGACCAGCACCAGGATCACGATGCCGCCCACCGTGGCTCGGTCGCCGCTTTGGGCCAGCTCAATCGTGGAGCCCAGGGCTTTCGGCAGGGTGGCGACGATGTTCAAAAAGATCACCAGGGAGGCTCCCTGACCGATGCCGCGCTCGGAAATCACCTCCGAGATCCACATCACCACCATCGAGCCGGCCACCAGCGCCAGGCTCGTCTGCAGGATGAACTGCCAGTCCGGAACGTCGGCCAGCTTGTATTGGCGCAGGATTGAGGCGAAGACGACACTTTGAAGGATGCCCCAGCCGAGCGCCACGTAGCGCGTGATCTGGGCGATGCGGCGCCGCCCCGCTTCCCCCTCGTTTTTCTGGAGGTCTTCCAGCTGCGGCAGGGCTGCGGTCAGCAGCTGAATGATGATCGATGCGTTGATGTAGGGCAGGATGCCCAGGGCGAACACCCCCAGGGTGGAGAGACCGCCGCCGGTGAAGATGTCGAGGAAGCCGAGCAGCTGGCCGCCCTGGCGCAGGAAGCCCTGAAAGGCCAGCTTGTCGATCCCTGGAACCGGTACGTAGATGCCCAGTCTCACCAGGAGCAGCAGGCCCAGGGTGGTGAGGACCCGGTCCCGCAGGCCCTTGGCCTGGAACACCTGGCTGACGATTTCAGCGGCGCTGGGGTTGCGCCCCCGGCTGACGACCATGGCGGAACGGGGTGGGGAGGGACAGGAATGGGAAGAGCCGTCCCCCCGCCGGCTGGCTGGGGGACGGCTCCGAACTTAGGGGTTGGCGAGCACTGCCGATCAGGCGACGAGCTCGCAGGTGCCGCCGGCGGCTTCGATCTTTTCGCGAGCCGTGGCGGAGAAGGCCGCGGCTTGGACGGTGAGCTTCACCTTCAGATCGCCGTTGCCCAGCACCTTCAAGGGGTGGCGGTCGCTGGTCAGAACCCCGTCCTGGACCAGAGACGCAAGGTTGACCGTACGGCCGGGTTCGCATTCGCCCAGGGCGGAGACGTTCACAATCGTGAACGCGCGCGGGTTGACGAGCGGAAAGTGCTTGAGCTTGGGGACTCGCCGATAGAGGGGCATCTGGCCGCCCTCGAAGCCCGGTCGGGTGGGGCGGCCCGAGCGGGACTTCTGGCCGCGCATGCCGAAGCCGCAGCTGGCCCCCTGGCCCGCAGCGATGCCGCGGCCCTTGCGGGTCTTGCGGCGACGGGCCCCGGGATTGGCTTGGAGCGATTGGAGGGTGGGTGTCATCGGGAGCCTCAGGAGTAGATCTGCTCAAGGGAGATGCCCCGCTCCTTGGCGGTCTCCTTGTGGGTGCGCAGGGCCTTGAGGGCCACCATCGCAGCCCGGGCGTTGTTCAGCGGGGTCTTGGAGCCCAAACGCTTGGCCAGAACGTTTTTGATGCCGGCCAGCTCCAGCACGGTGCGGATCGAGCCGCCGGCGATCACGCCGGTGCCTGGAGCCGCCGGGCGGATCAGCACACTGGCGGCGCCGTCCCGGCCGCGGCTGTCGGTGGGCACGGAGCTGTGGCGCGTCAGCGGCACCTTCACCAGATGCTTCTTGCCATCGGCGACACCCTTGCGGACCGCGCCGATCACATCGCCGGCCTTGCCGACCCCCACGCCGACCTGACCCCGCTCATTGCCCACCACCACGATGGCGCGGAAGCTCATCTTCTTGCCGCCCTTGACGGTTTTGGAAACGCGGCGGATTTGCACCACCCGCTCCTGCCACTCGGAGTCTCTCTCCTGGCCCCGGCGGTCACCGCCCCGCCGGCCACCCCCACCGCCACGGCGGTCGCCCTTGCCCTCGCCGCGTCCGCCGCGGCGTTCCTGCTGGCCTTCCGCGGCCGGGGGAACGTCGGCCGCCGCGGGGATGTCGCTGGTCTGGAGCTGATCGTTGGATTCGGTCATGGTGAGAGCAGGATCAGAACTGAAGGCCCGCTTCCCGGGCGGCATCGGCAAGGGCCTTGACCCGACCGTGGTACAGGTTGCCGCCGCGATCGAAGACCACCTGCTGGATGCCCTTCGCGAGGGCTCGCTGGGCGACGAGCTGGCCGACGGCCACCGAAGCCTCGCAGTTGCCGCCGGAATCGAAGCCGCTGCGCAGCTCCTTGTCGAGGCTGGACGCGGACGCCAAGGTGTTCTGAGCGCTGTCGTCGATGACCTGGGCGTAGATGTGATTGTTGGAGCGGAACACCGACAACCTGGGGCGGTCGGGGGTGCCGCTGAGATGGCGACGCAGGCGCCGGTGGCGCTTCTGGGTCTGCAGTTTGCGGGAGAGGGAAGACATGGGAGTACTCGGGGACGTCGCTCAGGCAGACCTCACTTCTTGCCGGTCTTGCCGGCCTTGCGCAGGATTCGCTCGCCTTCGTACTTGATGCCCTTGCCTTTGTAGGGCTCGGGCGGACGGATGGCGCGCACCTTGGCGGCTTCGTTGCCGACAAGTTCCTTGTCTGGGCCGGAGACCAGCACGGTGGTGTTGTTCTCTACGGCGAAGGTTACGCCGGCGGGGGGCTCCATCTCGACGGGATGGCTGTAGCCGGCGCTGACCACCAGTTTTCGGCCCTGCACGGAGGCGCGGTAGCCCACGCCCACGATCTCAAGTTTGCGCACAAAACCCTGGCTGACACCCTCCACCATGTTGGCCACGAGGGTGCGGCAGAGGCCGTGGCGCTCGCGGGAGCGGCGGCTGGGGCCGGTGGGGCTGACCACCAAGGTGGCCCCGTCCCGGTCGATGGCGATCCCGTCAGGGAGGGTGCGCTGCAGTTCGCCCTTGGGTCCCTTGACGGTGACGGTGAGACCTTCGAGGTTCACCTCCACCTTGTCGGGAAGGGGGATCGGAGCCTTGCCGATGCGTGACATAGTCGGGTCCTCCGGGGTCAGTAGATGTAACAGAGCACTTCGCCACCCACACCCTGACGACGGGCATCCCGGTCGCTCATCACCCCTTTGGAGGTGGAGATGATCGCCACCCCGAGGCCGCCGAGCACCTTTGGCAGCTGGCGGGTGTTTTTGTAGATGCGGAGGCCGGGGCGGCTGACGCGTTGAACGCGCCGGATGGTGGGTTGACGATGCTTGCCGCTGTACTTGAGCTCGAGCACCAACTGGGTTTGGATGCCCTCGCCCTCCTCGCTGATGCCGGCGATGAAGCCCTCCTGTTGCAGCACGCTGGCGATGCTGCGAGACATGCGCGAGGCGGGGATTCGGGTGTTCTCGTGACGTTTCTCACTCGCATTGCGGATGCGGGTGAGCATGTCGGAAATGGGGTCGTGGTTGGCCATGGTCGTATCCGGGAGAGGGCTCAGTTGCTGCGGAATGGCATCCCCATTTCGCGGAGGAGGGCCCGGCCCTCTTCGTCGTTACGGGCGGTGGTCACGATCGTCACGTCCATGCCCCGGATGGCGTCGATCCGGTCGAAAGAAATTTCGGGAAAGATGATCTGCTCCCGAATGCCCAGGGTGTAGTTGCCCCGGCCATCGAAGCTTTTGGGACTCACACCCCGGAAGTCGCGGATGCGGGGAAGGGCCAGGTTGATCAGGCGCTCCAGGAAGGCATACATCCGTTCGCCCCGCAGGGTGACGGCGACGCCGATCGGCATGCCCTGGCGAATTTTGAAGCCGGCAATGGCCTTCTTCGCCCGGGTCACAACGACCTTCTGGCCCGTAATCTGGGCCAATTCTGCGATCGAGGCCTCGAGGGCCTTCGCATTCTGGGCCGCCTCGCCGAGTCCCCGGTTGACGGTGACCTTCACCACCTTGGGAACTTCGTGAATATTGGAGAGGTTGAGATCCTTCAGCAACTTGGGCTGGATCGTCTCCCGGTAGCGCTGTTTCAGTGACATGGCGGAGGGGGGGGAGCTGCGCTTCTGGACGGGGTCAGAAGGCCTGCGGCGGGTGAGGGGACGGGGGGGGAGAGGGGCTCAGTCGAGCAATTCGCCGGTTTTTTTGAGCCGGCGCTTTTTGCTGCCGTTCTGGTCGACGAAGAACTCCACGCGGCTTGCCACCTTGGCGGTGGTGGAGTAGAGCATCACGTTGGAGGCATGCAGGGAAGCCTCTTCCGTGACAATCCTTCCGCTCTCCCCTTCCTGGGCGGGCTTGACATGGCGGGTGCGCAGGTTGATGCCTTGCACCACAACCCGGTTTTGGTAGGGCAAAGTGCGCAGCACCTCGCCGGTTTTTCCCTTGTCCTTGCCGGTGATCACCTGGACGGTGTCTCCCTTGCGGATCCGCATCTTGATGCGTTCCTGAGCT
>JBIPMZ010000078.1:0-9099 GCA_044376165.1 Cyanobium sp. | reverse complement strand
TCACGCTCACGAAGCGGAGCCCCAGTTCCTCCGCCACCTTGGCGTCGTAGTTGCTCATGCGGTGGCAGGTGCCGCAATCCTCGGAGCTGAACTTCAAAACGGTGATGCTGGTCATGGCGGCGGAGCGGAACGATGCCGCTGCGGATGGTAGGGGGCCGATCGCTTTCGGGTGCCCTCAGGCCTTCTCCCGCGCCAGCCGCTCGTTCCGCTCCTGCCGGAGCCGCTCCCCCAGCGCGGGGCCGGGCTTCAGCCCTTCCGCCGCCATCAGCGCCGCGGCACTGCGCTCGCCCCGCAGATGGCGCCAGCGCAGCCACCAGCGCAGCAGCGGACGCCGCGGGCCGATGCCGCAGGCCAGGGCCAGCGCCACCGCCTCCGGCGCCACCCCCGGCCCCTCCAGCAGCCCACACCACTGCACCGGGCTCCGCGGCCCGCCCCCCTCCGCCGCGGCCAGCCGTTCGCGCAACCCCAGGAACTGGGCCAGCAGCCGATGCTGGCGATGGGGCACCTGCAGCCGCTCCGCCAGGGCCAAGGGCTCCGCCGCCCCCGCCAGCAGGGCCGCCAGGAGGGGCAGCTCCAGGCGGGCGGCCCAACGCAGGCGCCGCCGCCACTGGTGGTCGCCCTGCAGCGCCGCATCCAGCAGCGTCAGGCCGCCCCACCCCTGCAGGGCCGCCAGGGCCCGGGGCCAGGCTTCCCGCTCCAGCAGCAACTCCAGCTCCATGCGCAGACGGGTGCCCAGGGCCGACGGCGCCGCCTCGGGGGGATCCCCCGGTCGCCAGGCCCAGGGCCAGGCCTCCAAGGTGCGCTCCAGCTGCGCCCGGGCCTCGGGGGCCAGCCGAAAGGCCAGGCGGGCGGCGTAGCGGGCGGCGCGCACCACCCGGGTGGGGTCGTCCCGCACGCTGTCGGCATGCAGGAAGCGCAGCTCCCGCTTCTCCAGGTCGGCTCGGCCGCCGTGGGGATCGTGCAGGCCGTCGGGCCCCCGGGCGAGGCCCCCCCTTCCCGTGCTCAGCAGCAGGGCCATGGCGTTGATCGTGAAGTCCCGCCGGGCCAGGTCGTCCTCCAGCCGCCCGAAGCTCACCACCGGGTTTTCCCCCGCCACCGGGTAGGTCTCGCGGCGGGCGCTGGCGACATCCAGCAGCAGCGCTCCAGCCGCCAGCCGCACCTCCAGCTCCACCGTGCCGTAGGCGGGGTGCTCTTGATAAAAGGGCAACCTCTCCTCCCCCAGGTTCGTCCGCAGCGACCGGGCCAACCGGTGGGCCGCCGGCACGGCTCCGCCCCCGCCCGCCGGCTCGACCACCAGGTCGAGATCCGGCACCCCCCGCCAGGGATCGTTGTGCACACGGTGCAGCAGCCAGTCGCGCACGGCACCGCCCACCAGCGCCAGGCGGTCGTCGCCGGCGGCACGGAGAAGGTGGGCCACCAACTCGGGCGGAATTCCGGCGGGGATCGGAGCGGGTGGGGAGGGCATGGAGGGGGTGGTGAGAATGGGTGAACGGTGCCCTGAGATTGTTTGTCCGCCCTCACCCGTTGCCTCATCGAGGAAGCTGCCGCGATTGCCGCCTGTGCCAGCCGCCTCGAAGCCGTCCAGGTGGAGGGAGCCCTGGCCCTGCTCGACGCCTGCGCGGACAGCCGGGCCAAGCTGGTGATCACGGGGGTCGGCAAGAGTGGCATCGTGGCCCGCAAGATCGCCGCCACCTTCTCCTCGATCGGCCTGATGGCGATCTACCTCAACCCCCTCGATGCCTTGCACGGCGATCTGGGGGTGGTGGCGGAGGAGGACGTCACGCTGCTGCTCTCCAACAGTGGCGAAACCGAAGAATTGCTGCAGATCCTGCCGCATCTGCGCCGCCGCGGCACCGCCCGCATCGCCCTGGTGGGACGGCTGGACTCCAGCCTGGCCCGCTCCTGCGACGTGGTTCTCGACGCCTCGGTGGACCGGGAGGTGTGCCCCCTCAACCTGGCCCCCACCGCCAGCACCGCGGTGGCGATGGCGATCGGGGACGCCCTCGCGGCCGTGTGGATGGAGCGGCGTGGCATCTCCCCCCAGGATTTCGCGCGGAACCACCCCGCCGGTGCCCTCGGCAAGCAGCTCACCCTTACCGCCGCCGACCTGATGGTGCCGGTGGCGCGCTTGGCGCCGCTGGCGCGCGCCACCCCCCTGGCGGAGGTGATCGCCCATCTCACCGCCGATGGGGTCGGGGCCTGCTGGGTGGCGGATCAGACCGCCGCCGAGCGCATTCATGGCTTGATCACCGATGGCGACCTGCGCCGTGCCCTCCAGCAGCACGGGCCGGAGCACTGGTTCCAGCTCACCGCCGCCGAGCTGATGACAGCCGATCCGATCACCGTACCGGGTGATGTCTTGGCGATCACTGCCCTGGAGCAGATGGAGCACAACCGCCGCAAGGCGATCGCCGTGCTGCCGGTGGTGGACGAAGATCTGCGGATGCTGGGACTGTTGCGCCTCCATGATCTGGTGCAGGCCGGCCTGACGACAGCGGCGTCAGCAGGGGTCGGTCGATGATCGACGGGCTGGAGAGTCCGTGGCAGCTCCGGCGCCGCTGGCAGTGGCGCCGGCAACGCGCCCGCCTGGCCGAGGTGCGGCTACTGGTGTTGGATGTGGATGGGGTGCTCACCGATGGAGGGCTCTGGTACGGGCCCGAGGGGGAGCTGAGCAAGCGCTTCGATGTGCGCGATGGGCTGGGGATCCGCCTGCTGCAGCGGGCCGGCATTGAGGTGGCGCTGCTGAGCGGCGGCCGAGGCGGCGCCACCGAAGTTCGCGCCCGTCATCTCGCCATTCGCCACTGCCTGGTGGGTGCCACGGACAAAACGCAAGCTCTGGCGGGCCTTCAGGCCCAGTTGGGTGTCGCGTCCGCGGCCACAGCCTTTGTCGGCGACGACCTCAACGACTTGGCCGTCCGCCAGCAAGTGGCCTTGCTGGTGGCCACCGCCGATGCGGCGCACCCCTTGCGGAGCCAGGCGGATCTGGTGCTGCGGCGAGCCGGCGGCCATGGCGCCGTGAGGGAGCTGGCGGAACGGATGCTGCGGCCCAGGCCCCTCTGGCGGGAACTCGAGAGCCAGGGCTGGCGCGAGCGCAATGACTGAAACCCGGCGCAACGGGTCCATCGATCTGCTGCGGGGCGGCAGCATTCTCTACATCGTCGGCTATTGGCACCTGCTGGGCTACGTAGACGGCATCCACGGCTATAAGAATGCCTTCAGCTATCGGCTGACGGTGGTGCTCGGTCTGTAGCCGCGATCGCCCGCGCCTCCTGGAGCTGCTCTGGGGTATCCACCGACAGCGACTCCCCCGCAACCGGGAACGTGCCGATGCCGATCCCGGCCTCCAGTAGCCGCAGCTGCTCCAGCCTCTCGCTCTCCTCCAGCGGCGAAGGGGGGAGGTGGGGCCAGCGGGCCAGCACATCGGCCCGGTAGCCGTAGATGCCCACATGGCCCCAGAACGGCACATGGGCATGCCAGTGGGCTGGATCCACGCCCCGCACATGGGGAATGGCGGAGCGGGAGAAGTAGAGGGCGCGGCCGTCGCTACTCACCAGGGTCTTGACCACATTGGGGTTGTGCACCTTCTCCGCCCCCATGCGATACACCGGCGTCAGCACCTCCGGCAGGGGCGACCGCCGCGCGAACTCGTCGGCCATCGCATCGATCACGCCGGGATCGAGAAAGGGTTGGTCCCCCTGCACGTTCACCACCAAGGTGCTGGCTGGGGCGGCTCCACCGAGAGCCACCAGCTGCTCGACCACGGAGGCGATTCGATCGCTGCCGGAGCTGCAGGCCGGACTGGTGAGCAAGGCCTGGCATCCCCAGCGCCCCGCCGCCTCGATCAGCTCGGGGGTGTCGGTGCAGAGCACCACCGCCGCCGGGCTCTCCGCCTGCAGGCAGGCCTCCAGAACCCAGCGCAGCATCGGTTTGCCGCCAATGTCGGCCAGGATCTTGCCGGGCAGCCGTGACGAGGCGAGCCGGGCCGGCACCGCGACAACCGTGCGCATGGTGGTCAATCCCACAGCCGCGTCACGTCATCGCGGGCGGAGAACCACTCCGCTGCCAGGACTCCCCCCATGCTCCGCTGGTCGCGGAACCAGGGTCCACCCAGGGTCCAGTGCAGCAGGGGCGAATCCGCGGCGCTGGCGGGGTTCTGCACATCCACCAGATGATTCCAGCTTCCCTCGATGGCTCCGATCTCATGATCGCCGGCCAGCCAGTGGAAACGATGCAGTTCCAGTCCGGTGGCGGTGCTCACATACTCCGGCGTCAGCATCTGGCAACGACTGGCGTTCAGCAGCATCAGCGAACTCCAGTTCTTCCTTGGGTAAGGGGTCTGGGGTTCCCCCAGAAACTTCTTGCTTTCGCTCGGGATGTGCTGATGCTGCACGCACATCACGGCAAAACGCTCATCACGCTGCGCCCATAACGCCGCGATATCGCCGCGGCACAGCATGTCGCAATCCATGAAAATCCCCCAGCCTTGATAGCCCATCAGATGGGGCACCAGGAAGCGGGTGAAGGAGAAAGCGGTCGCCTGCTTCGGATCCCTCTCTCGCCGGTACAGTCCGCCGCTCTCCAGCTGGGGCGTGACCAGCGGTGTGATCGCGAGGGGAGTGGAACTGTGCTGGTAGAGGCTGTCGATCAGCACATTGGTGGCTGCCCGCTCGCGCGGGTCGTAGCCGATGAACACCGGGATGGGCTTGCTCATGGGGTGAGCGTAGATCCCATGCCCTCCCCCTTCCAGGGCCGCCGGCTGCCGGTCCTGCGGCGACTCCGCTGGTCGAGGGGATCGGCTTCGGCCATGCTGGTCCCCAACCGGCGCGCCGTGCTCGCCGCTTCCCTGCCGATGACCTTCACCCTGATCGCCGGTCCTTGTGTGATCGAGAGTCCAGCCCTGGCCCTGGAGATTGCGGAGCAGTTGAAGGCGATCGCCGGGCGGCTGGGCATCCGCTACATCTTCAAGGCCAGTTACGACAAGGCCAACCGCAGCTCCGGCGAGTCCTTCCGCGGCCCCGGGCTCGGCGGAGGACTGGAGGTGTTGGCGGAGGTGAAGCGGCGCTTCGGCCTGCCGGTCCTCACCGACATCCACGAGAGCCATCAGGCCGCCCCGGTGGCGGAGGTGGTGGATGTGCTCCAGATCCCCGCCTTCCTCTGCCGCCAGACCGACCTGCTGCTGGCCGCCGCCGCCGCCGTCCGCGACACGGACAAGACGATCAACGTCAAGAAAGGTCAGTTTCTGGCCCCCTGGGACATGGCCCAGGTGGTGAGCAAGCTTCGCCAGGCCGGGGTCGGGAACCTCTGGCTCACGGAGCGAGGCACCTGCTTCGGTTACAACACGTTGGTGGTGGATTACCGCTCCCTCCCGCAGCTGCGGGAGTTGGGTTGTCCGGTGATCTTCGATGCCACCCATTCCGTCCAGCAACCGGGAGGCCGGGGGACGAGCACAGGCGGACAACGGGAATTCGTGGCGCCCCTCGCCCGGGCCGCCATGGCGGTCGGGGTGGACGGGCTGTTCCTGGAGGTCCATCCGGATCCGGACAACGCCCTCAGCGATGGCCCGAACATGGTGCCCCTGCACCGGCTCGAGCCCCTGCTGGCCCAGTTGCTCTCCATCCGGGCCGCCGTGGCCGGGGGCCTGGCCCCCAGCCGTCTCTGAGTCGCGGCGGCCATGCCTGAGCGATCCGCCTCCACCTTCGCCAAGCTGCGCAGCGAGCTCGGCTGGTGGAAGCGGTCGCGCCTGCGCCAGCTGTTCGGTTCCCGGGTGGAGCGGGGTGAGTGGGAGGCCCTGGCGGCCTACCGCGGCCTGGTCCATCAGGCCTATGCCCAGCGCCCGCTGCGCCCGGAGCTGGTCGCCGATCTGTGGGTGCGGGGGGCCTTCCGCCGCCCCGTGGGCCTCAAGCCCTTTTTCAGCCCCGCCCGACGGGAGCGCGAGAACTCCTCCCACCACTACGGCCACGACATCCAGATCAAGCGCCACGCCGGCCTGTCCCTGGTGGGCCCCCCCCTGCCCTGGCTCCTGGAGCATGGCTTGAAGGTGTCCCGCGACGCGGAGTTTGAGGCGCCGCAGCCCTGGTCGAACGGCTACCTCTGCATGGGACCGCGGCGGGCCGGCTGGCTGCGAGAACGCCACGGGCAGCCGGCCCACGCCATCGGCCCTTGGATCCACTACGCCCGGCCCTTGCTGGAGCCGCAGGAGCTGGCGGACCTGCGGGCGGAGCTGGGGCCCTGCCTGCTGGTGCTGCTGGCGCACAGCTGGGACCAGGTGGAGCGGCGCTTGGACCTGCCGGCCTGCCTGGACCAGGTGCGGGCTCTGGCGGCCGAGGGGGGCTATCGCCAGGTGATCTGGCTGCGCCACTGGCAGGACCCGCCCCAGCTGCCCCTGCCCCCGAGCTGGATCGTGGCCTGCAACGGCCATCGCTCCAACCCGTGGTTCCTCGATGGGCTGCGCACCCTGCTGGAGCTTTCGGACGGGCTGGCCAGCAACTCCTTCGGGACACATCTCGGCTATGGCGTCGCCCTGCGCAAGCGCTTGCACTGGCTGAGCGCCTCGGCCGAGCAGGACCTCTCCCGGTTGCCACCGCAGCAGGCGCGCCTGGAGGCCCTGGAATGGGAAGAGCGCCAGCGGCTCAGCCGGGAACTGGCGGAGCTGCTGGCGCGCTCCGCCGGCGAGACCGCCGATCAGCCCGAGCTGCTGGCCCTGCTGGAGCCCTTCTGGGGCCTGCGCGATACCCGCTCCCCGGAGGCCCTGCGCCGCCTGCTGCGGCCCTGAGGCGCTCGCCTCTCAGCCGCGCTCCCCCCGCAGCTGGTAGGGCCCTTTGCGCTCCTCACCCAAATCCAGCCTGTTGGGTAAGCCGCCCAGACCACGGATCAATGGCGGTTTGCTGGAGGCCAAACCTCAGGTCTCCAGCGGCTCGATCGGAGCCAGCCGCGGATCGAGAATTTTGGGGGGCATCGCTTCAAATTTAACGGCGATGGAGATCTTCTCCCCACTACCGAACAGGTGGGTCACCAGGCCTTCGCCGAAGCTGGCATGGCGCAGGCGATCCCCCACAGCCCAGGCCTGGCCTGCATTTGGGCCGGGATGGCGGCGCCGCACGGCGTTGGCGGGGCCGGCCGCCTCGCCGCCTGCCGCCACGCGCCGGCTCTCCTCCCGATCCACCCGGGTGAGGCGCTCCAGTCGCTGGTCGCGCCGGATAGCGGCCCCGCCGCTGCGGGGCACATCCCCCTGGATCAGCTCCTGGGGAAGCTCAGAGAGGAACACCGAGGGCACCGCCGGCTCGCGCATGCCGCCCCACAGGCGCCGCTCGCTGGCGTGGGAGAGGAACAGGCGCTCCTTGGCGCGGGTGAGACCCACGTAGCAAAGGCGGCGCTCCTCCTCCAGGGCGGAGGGGTCGTCGAGGGAGCGATAGCTGGGGAACAGCCCCTGCTCCATCCCCACCAGGAACACCACCGGAAACTCCAGCCCCTTGCTGGCGTGGAGGGTCATCAGCGTCACCCGGTCCTGCTGGGTGTCCTTGCTGTCGGCGTCGCTGGCCAGGGCGGCGGAGGCCAGGAAATCTTCGAGGCTGGCCTCTTCGTTTTCCTCCTGGTATTGCAGGGTGGCATTCACGAGCTCCTGCAGGTTGCGGCGCCGATCCTCCGCCTCATCGCTGCCCTCCGCGATCAGCTCGGCCAGGTAGCCGCTCTGCTCCATCACCCGTTGCACCAGCTCCGAGGGGGGGGCTTCCTGGGCGCGCTGCTGCAGGTCGTTGATCAGCTCACAAAACTGCAGCAGCCCCCGGGCCGAACGGCCCCCCAGGGAGCGCACCGCCTCCGGATCGCTCACCACCTCCCAGAGCGGTACCCCCAGCTGCCCGGCGGCGTCGCTCAACCGTTCGAGCGTGGTCTTGCCGATGCCGCGGCGGGGCACGTTCAGCACCCGCAGCAGGCTGACGGTGTCGGCCGGATTCACCAGCAGGCGCAGGTAGGCGAGGATATCTTTGATCTCCCGGCGGTCGTAGAAGCGCAGACCCCCCACCACCAGATAGGGAAGGCCCCAGCGCACCAGCGATTCCTCTAGCGCCCGGCTCTGGGCGTTGGTGCGGTAGAGCACCGCCATGTCCCCCCAGCGGAGTTCCGGGTGGGCGGCCTCCAGCATGCGCATGCGATGCACCGCCGCCTCCGCTTCGGCGATCTCGTCGTCGCAGCGGGTGAGCAGGATCGGTTCCCCTTCGCCGCGGGTGGGGCGCAGCACCTTGTCGATGCGCTCGCTGTTGTGGGCGATCAGGGCGTTGGCCGCCTCCAGGATCGTGGCGGTGGAGCGGTAGTTCTCCTCCAGCTTCACCATCGTGCGGGTGGCCGCGTCGCTCTGGCCGTCGCCGAAATCCTGCTGGAAGCCCATCAGGATCTTGAAGTCGGCGGCCCGGAAGCTGTAGATGCTCTGATCCGCGTCGCCGACCACGAACACCGAACGGCCGCTCCAGTCCTCGACCTGGCCGGGATCGCGCCCGTCGGCTACCAGCAGCTTGATCAGGTCGTATTGGGTGCGGTTGGTGTCCTGGTATTCGTCCACCAGCACATGGCGGAAGCGGCGGTGCCAGTAGCGGCGAATCTCCTCGTGCTGGCGCAGGAGCTGCACGGGTAGCAGCAGCAAGTCGTCGAAATCGAGGGCGTTGTTGGCGGCGAGGGCGCGGCGGTAGCGGCGGTAGGCCTCGGCGATGCGGCGCTCGCGTTGCCCCTCCGCTTGGGTTTCCAGCTGATCCGGCAGCCAGCCCTGGTTCTTGGCCTGGCTGATCGCCCAGCGCACCTTCTTGGGTTCGAAGCGTTTGGGATCGAGCCCCAGCTCCTGGGTGACGATCTCCTTCACCAGGCTCTGGGCGTCGTTCTCGTCGTAGATCGAGAACTGGCGGGTCCAGCTCAGCCCCTCAGGGTCGCGGTATTTGTCGATGTCGAAGCGCAGCAGCCGGGCGAACAGGGCGTGAAAGGTGCCGATCCAGAGGTCCTTGATCACCTCCCGGTAGATGCGGCTGCGCAGCTGGCGCTGCTCTGAGGGTTCGAGCGTGCTCCAGGGCTTGCCGATCTGGCTCAGGGCGAGGCGCTGGGCGAGCAGCAGCTCCA
>JBIPMZ010000077.1:0-9124 GCA_044376165.1 Cyanobium sp. | reverse complement strand
TGATCTGGGAACGGCGCTGCTTTTCCTGGCGGAGCGCCATACGATCAACCAGGCCAAGGTGAAGCTCTCCGCCAAACAGATCCGCAAGCTGGCCCGCCCGGTGAGGATCGTTAGGGAAGCAAAACAGCCAGATCCCATGCCCTCTCCGGCGCTAAGGTAATTTGTGTGATGCCAATCTCGCTAAAAACACGGTCATGCGCAATGCCTCCTTCAAGGCTAAGGCCTCTTTAACAGGCCTTGCTCTCACCGTTCTTGCTGGAGCCACTCTTCAGGGCGGGGAAGCCCACGCAGCCCTTACTTGCACCTTTGGCAACCTTGCAGGCTGTAACGGAAGCCTCGGCAATGTTACTTTTTCCGGTTTTGCCGTAGGCGTATCTTCAACTGGCTATGAGGCAGGTGACGTGATCAGCATTTCCAAAGTTGGCAATGTTTACAAGATCTCAGGAATCTATGGCAATCCTATGGACGGAGACTACAATACCCTTGTTGGAACCGGCAACTTTTCTTTCAACGCTGTTGCCGATACTGGTTATAATTTTACGAACGCAGATGTTGTTTCTTATACAGCCGGCGCTCCGGTTGCATTTTACAACACTATCACCGGCTTCCCTTTCTCCCCACTCGCTTCTCTTGACGGAAGCTCTGCTTCCGACTCAGTTTCTGGCATTCCATCCACAAGTGTCATAGTTGCCTGGGCAATTTCTGGCACCGGATCAGCCTCAAGCTCCCTGCTCGATCTTACCCTTGCCCCACCGGCAGGAGCTCCCGCTCCCCTCCCCCTTTTCGGAGCAGCAGCTGCTTTCAGCTTCTCCCGTCGTCTGCGCCAACGCCAGAAAGCGCTGGTTTGACGTTCCTTACCATTTCCATCCAGTGCCCATCCATCCCCTCTAGTGAGGGGATTTTTTTTTGCCATTTTCTCCCGCCCCCTCCTCACTCCTCCATGATCTCGCGGCAGACGATCAGCTTCTCCCTGGGCCGTCTCGGTCTGGCGCTGCTTCTGATCTTCGTTGTCAATACCCTTTTTGGGCTACTGCCGTTGCAGTTGACAACCCCCACCTGGCAACTGCGTGTCAGCGAACTGCTGCTCACCACGGCGCCCTTCACGCTGCTGGGAACGGCGCTGCTTTTCCTGGCGGAGCGCCATACGATCAACCAGGCCAAGGTGAAGCTCTCCGCCAAACAGATCCGCAAGCTGGCCCGCCCGGTGACGATCGGCTTCCTGCTGCTGATCCCGCTGCAAGTCACCGCGATCTGGACCCAGATTCGCAGCGCCGACTTCGAAGCCCAGAAGACCATTCGCGTCGTGGAAAGCCGCGTGAACTCGGTGCGATCTGTGGCGAGCAGCGCCGATCTTCTGCGGCTGTCCGCCGGGCTACCCGCGGACTGGCAGCCCCGCACCAAGGGCTCGCTGGCCGAGAACCGCGCGCGACTGTTGGCCCGGATCGAGCCGGAACTCGCCAGGCTGCGCACGAAGGCCGATCAACGCAAACGCATCCTGATCCAGTTGGGACTTAAGGATGGCACCAGCAACGTGCTGCTGAGTTTGATCTACGCCTGGGCCTTTGAAGGCGTGCGGCTGGGCCAGGGGTTGCCAGGTTTGGCGCCGGAGCTCGATGCCGCCGCGGAGGAGCTGACGCAGAACATGGAAACGGATCCAAGCGCGCCCAAACCCAACAACGAATGGTTTTGATCCCCGCCAGCTCGGATCTCCCCCTCCAGGCGGCTTCAGGAGCGCGGCAGGGCGACCAGCGGGCGGCTTTCCAGCCCCGCCTGCCGCAGGATCGCCGGGATGCGCTCCTCCGCCTTGATCGCCATCACATGCACCCCCTGGGCGATGGTGCGGTAGGTGGCCACCTGCTCCGCGGCGATGGCGATGCCCTCGGCGGCCGGGTCGGACGCCCCCTCCAGCCGCTGGATGATCGCTTCGGGGATGCAGGCGCCGGGCACCACCCGATTGATGAAGCGCGCATTCTTCGCGGACTTCAACAGAAACACCCCCGCCAGCACCGGCAGGCCCAAGGGAGCGGCGAGCTCCTCCACAAACCGGCGCAGCGGCTCGGCATCCATCACCATTTGGGTTTGCACGAAGCGGGCCCCGGCCGCCTGCTTGCGCCGCAACCGCGCCACCTGACCGCTCCAGCTGCGGGATTGGGGATCGGCGGCGGTGCCGAGGAACAGATCGGTGCCGCCGTCGGGCAGCGGCCCGGCCACCGGATCCTCCGCTCGGTTGAAGCGATCCGCCAGCTGCAGCAGCCGCACCGCTTCCAGCTCGTTCACCGGTTTGGCGCCCGGCTGATCCCCGGCCCGCACCGGATCGCCGGTGAGGCAGAGCACATTGCGGATGCCCAGGGCATGGGCGCCGAGCAACTCGGCCTGCAGGGCGATCCGGTTGCGATCGCGGCAGGTGAGCTGCAGCACCGGCTCGAGGCCCGCCTCCAGCAGCAGCTTGCCCACCGCCAGGCTGCTCATCCGCATCACCGCCCGGCTGCCATCGGTGATGTTCACCGCATCCACCAGGGGCCCCAGGGCCGCCGCTGCCGCCAGGGTGCGGGAAGGATCCCCGCCCCGGGGCGGGGTTACCTCGGCGGTGATCGCAAACCGCCCGCTGGCCAGCACCTCCCGCAACCCCACAACCGCTCCCCGATGTGGCCCCATAATGAACCAACTCTCTACCTACAGTGAGAGACCGAGGACGGTTGGCCAATGTCTGAACCTCTGGCGGGGTCTGAACCTCTGGCGGGGTCTGAACCTCTGGCGGGGTCTGAACCTCTGGCGGGGTCTGAGCGCCGGGCGGCTCTCCCCAGGACCGAGCTCTCGGAGCGCGAACTGGAGATCATCGAACTGGTGGCGATCGGCCTCACCAATCAAGAAATCGCCGAGCGGCTCACGATCAGCAAGCGCACCGTCGACAACCACGTCAGCAACATCTTCACCAAAACGGGCGCCAAAAACCGGGTGGCCCTTTTGAATTGGGCGATGGACAACGGCAAGATCTGCCGCGACGGCTTCAACTGCTGCTCCCTCGAAGGGGGCGGCAGCGGCGTCACCCGCCCGCGTCCCTGAAGGTCTCCAGCAGGGCCCGGCGCTCCGCTTCGCTCCAGGCGGCCAGCGGCCGCACCGCCAGGGCGGCGTTGCTCAGCTCGTGGCGGCCGCTCACCTCGCGCACGCACCAAGCCGGCACGATCACGGGCTGGTCGGGGGTGCTCAGCTCCACCTCCGCCACCACCAGCGGCGCGTTGGCCCCCTCAAACACATCCAGCACCCAGCTTCCGCCGGGAAGATCCAGGCCATAGCGGCACTTGCCCACCTGCCGGTCGGTGAGGGCCAGCAGGGCTTCGCCATCGGCGACGGGGATCGGATATTCGAACTCCAGGCGGGTCAAGCCGTCGCCACCGCCCGGAGGCACCGCCTTGAGGGTGAGCCAGGCTTCCGGTTCGGCCCGGCTCAGCCGCACCCGCAGGGTGAGGCCCTCGTCGCCGGTGGCGAGATAGCCCTGGCGCAACCGGGCCTGCCAACGCACCAGCGGGAGCCAGTCCTGGCCGGCCACGAGGAAGCGACGTTCGATCTCCAGGGCCATGGCGCTCGCTCAGTTGGGGGAGGGTTCGGCGGCCACCAGATCGTTGGCCCAGTGCAGCTTGCGGCTGATCGTGCGGTAATAGGAGGGGCTGTGCTCCAGCAGCACAAACAGGGCCGGCTGCGGGGCCCGCTCCAGCAGGCAGCGGTCGCCGGGATCCAGCACCGTCGCGTGGGCCCCGTCCTTCCACAACCGCACCCGCCGCAGCGACTCCCCCAGCGGCCAAACCCCGAGGCGCGCCCGGGGCGGCACCACGATCGTGCGGCTGGAGATGCTAATCGGACAGATCGGCGTGATCACGATGCCCTCCAGGCCGGGGTGGAGGATCGGACCGCCGGCGGCCAGGGCGTAGCCGGTGGAGCCCGTGGGGGTGGCGACGATCAACCCGTCCCCGCGCACCTGATCCACCACCTCCCCGTCGATCTCGATCTCCAGCAGGCAGGTGGGGGAGAGCTGGTCGTGGCAGGGGCGGAAGTAGAAGTCGTTGAGGGCGCGGTGGTCCTCCTCCCCCGGCAGATTCACCCCATCCGCCCGGCCGATCACGGCCTGCAGCATCATGCGCGGCTCCAGGGCAAAGCGATCCGCCCGCAACCGCTCCCACAGGCTGACGGCCGGATCGGCGCTATCCGGCCGCAGCTGGCGCGGGTCGTGGGTGAGGAAACCCAGGTGGCCGCCCACGTTGAAACTCAGGATCGGCACCCCGTAGGGGGCGAGATGGCGGGCGGCCCCCAGCACGGTGCCATCCCCGCCCAGCACCACCGCCAGATCCGGCGGGGCGGGCTCCGTGGCCAGCAGGCCCGGGAAGGGATTGCGGGTGGCCCCGCTGGCCGCCGTGACCACAGCCACCCCCTCCTGGCGCAACTCCTCTTCGCAGCGACGGGCCTGGCTGGTGGCAGCGGGGCTGCCGCTGCGCACGATCAGCCAAACCGTTTGGAGGCGCATGCCAGCTCCGGGATACCCGCCCCCAGCCTGGCTACCAACGCAGCAGGTTGAAGCGCTCCATGTCGACCGTTTCGCGGTTTCGATACAGGGACAGCAGGATCGCCAGGCCGACGGCCGCCTCGGCAGCGGCCACGGTGATCACAAAGATGGTGAACACCTGACCGCGGATCAACTGGCCATCGAGATAGCTGGAGAAGGCCATCAGGTTGATGTTCACACCATTGAGCATCAGCTCGATGCTCATCAACACCCGCACCGCATTGCGGCTGTTGATCAGACCCCAGACGCCGGTGCAGAAGAGCAGGGCGGCCACCGAGAGGAAGGCCTGGAGGGAGATGGGGGAGTCGGGGCTCACGGGGCGGTTTCCTGGAGGGAGGTGGAGGGGGTTGGCGTCTCCAGCAGCAAGGGGGTGCGGCTCTTCTCGATCAGGCCCTGATCGGCGGGCTCGCCGGTGATCACGTCGCTGCTGAACACATCGCGGCGGGCGAGCACGATGGCGCCGATCATCGCCATCAACAGCAGCACCGAGGCCAGCTCAAACGGAAGCAGGTAGTCGCTGAAGAGGTGCTCGCCGATGCGGATGGTGGCTTCCTCCCCCACCGGCAGGGGACCGGGCAGGGCCCAGGCGGTGGTGAAGGCCACCCGCAGCAGCAGGGCGAACAGGCCGCCGCAAACCAGGCCGGAGAGCAGGCGCCGCAGGGGCAGGCCGGGGATGTCGGCCATCGCCTCGCGCTTGTTGACGAGCATGATCGCAAACAGGATCAGCACGTTCACAGCGCCCACGTACACCAGCACCTGGGCAGCGGCGACGAAGCTGGCATTGAGCAGCAGGTAGAGGCCGGCCACGCCGAGGAACACCCCGCCGAGCAGGAAGGCCGAGTAAACGATGTTGGGCAGCAGCACAACGCCGAGGGAGCCGCCGACAACGACGGCGGCGAGCACCAGGAAACAGAGCTGCTGGGTGGTGGAGGCGAGCGTCATCAGGAGGAGGCTCCTTGGTCGGAGGCGGCGGGCAGGGTGGCCAGCACCTGCTCGGGAAGTCTGCCGGCCCGCGGAGCGGTGGCGGGCACGCCGTGGGGATCCATCTCCCCCTTGGGCAGATAGGCCAGCTCGCGCAGCGGCAGCACCGAGGGATCGGTGGTCACGCTGGTGGGCAGGCGGCCGAGGGCGACGTTGTCGTAGTTGAGGCTGTGGCGGTCGAAGGCGGCGAGCTCGTATTCCTCGGTCATCGACAGGCAGTTGGTGGGGCAGTACTCCACGCAGTTGCCGCAGAAGATGCACACCCCGAAATCGATGGAGTAGTTGCGCAACTCTTTTTTCTTGGTGGCTTTATTCATCACCCAATCCACCACCGGCAGGTTGATCGGGCAGACGCGCACGCACACCTCACAGGCGATGCACTTATCGAATTCGTAGTGGATGCGGCCCCGATAGCGCTCCGAGGGGATCAGCTTCTCGTAGGGATACTGCACCGTGATCGGCCGGCGCCGCAGGTGGTCGAAGGTGACGGCCAGGCCCTGGCTGAGGTACTGGGCCGCACCGACGGCGTCCTTGGTGTAGTCGCCGACCTTTTTCAGGAAGCCGAACATGGGGAGGAAGTCGGAGGGCAGGGGTGGGACCATGATGGCGGCCCGCCACCCGATTGGGGGGGCAAAGCGCCGAAGGGGGGGCGGGACGCGGCGAAGGGGGTTCAGCCGCCGAAGATCGCCGGGAACGCCAGCTTGAGGCCGGCGGTGACCAGCAGATTGACCAGGGCGATCGGAAGCAGAAACTTCCAGCCGAGGTCGAGCAGCTGGTCGATGCGCACCCGCGGCACGGTCCAGCGCAGCAGGATCGCGAAGAACACCAGCAGGTAGGCCTTCAGCACCGTCATCACGATGCCCACACTCGCGGTGATCACCTGCACCAGCGGCGCCTCGATCGGTTGGCCCAGCCAGCCAGCCAGCCACTCCACCGGCAGAGGGAAAGACCAGCCGCCCAGATAGAGCACCGCCACCAGCAGGGCGGAGAGCACCAAATTGATATAGCTGCCCAGGTAGAAGAGGGCAAACTTCATGCCGGAATATTCGGTTTGGTAGCCGGCCACCAGCTCCTCCTCCGCCTCGGGCAAGTCGAAGGGGAGGCGCTCGCATTCCGCCAGGGCGCAGATCCAGAAGATTACAAAGCCCACGGGCTGGCGCCAGATATTCCAGCTGAGGATGCCGGCCCCCGCCTGCTGGTTGACGATATCGACGGTGCTCAGCGAATTGCTCATCATCACCACCGCCAGCACCGCCAGGGCCAGCGGGATCTCATAGCTGATCGACTGGGCGGCAGCCCGCAGACCGCCGAGCAGGGAATATTTATTATTGGAGGCGTAGCCGCTCATCAGCAGCCCGATCGGCTGAATGCTGCTCAAGGAGATCCAAAGAAAGATGCCTACGCCTACATTGCTGATCAATAGATTCTGGCCGAAGGGCACTACCAGCCAGGAGAGGATCACCGGCACCAGCACCAGCACCGGGCCCAGGGTGAAGAGCAAACCGTCGGCGCGGGCGGGGATGATGTCCTCCTTGAACACCAGCTTGAGGCCGTCGGCGAGGGGCTGGAGGATGCCCAGGGCACCGGCGTACTCGGGGCCGATCCGCTGCTGCACGGCGGCGGAGATCTTGCGCTCCAGCCAGACGTTCACCAACACGCCGACCACCGCGGCGATCAATACGGTGAGCATCGGCAGGGGCAGCCAGAGCAGCCGGGCCGCGCCGCTGCTGAGACCGAGATCCTGCAGGGCCTCCACAAAGCTGGTCTGCAGATCGAGGCCGGCCGTCACGATCGGGGTGCTGTCCATGGGCGGGTTCGGACCCGGGCGGGGAGGAGCCCCGGGCCGCGCCACCTTAGGCGGAGCGGGACGGGGGGCGGCGAAAGGACGGGCCGGCGATTCAGAAGCTGGCCGGGCGGGTCTCCAGCGGCAGCCACTGGCGCAGCCCGTAGCCGGTGTAGATCTGGGTGGGCCGGAAGATGCGGTTGGCGCCGAGCTGCTCGCGCCAGTGGGCCAGCCAGCCGGCGGTGCGGGCGATCGCAAAGATCGGCGTGAACAGGTCGCGGGGGATGCCGAGCTTGCGGTACACCAGGCCGGAGTAGAAGTCGACGTTGGGGTAGATGCCCTTCGGCCCGAGCCGCGCCACGGCCGCCTCCTCCAGGCGCCGGGCCACGTCGTACATGGCGTCGTGGCCGAAGCTGCGGAAGAGGTCTTCGGCCAGGCCCTGCAGGATCACGGCGCGGGGATCCTTCACCCTGTACTCCCGATGGCCGAAGCCCATGATCTTCTGCTTCTGCTCGATGGCGCGCTCCAGCCAGGCATCGGCCTGATCCGCCGTGCCGATCTGGTCGAGCATGTCGAGCACGTCTTCGTTGGCGCCCCCGTGGAGGGGTCCCGCCAGGGTGCCCACCGCCGAGGCCACCACGGCGTAGGGGTCGGTGAGGGTGCTGGCGGTGACGCGGGCGCTGAAGGTGCTGGCGTTGAGGCTGTGCTCGGCGTGCAGGATCAAACAGGCATCGAAGATGCGCGCCGCCAGGGGGTCGGGCACCTGCTCGGTGAGCATGTAAAGAAAGTTGGCGGCGTAGCCGAGGTCGTCGCGGGGCTGAATCGGATCCTGCCCTTTGCGGATCAGCTGGAAGGCGGCCACCATCGTGGGGATCTTGGCGATCAGCCGCACCACCGCATCCACGATGTATTGGGGATCGTTGAGGGCACGGCGCGAATAGAACAGGCCCAGGGAGGCGGCGCTCGCCTGCAGCGCATCCATCGGGTGCCCGCTGGCCGGGAAGCACTTCATCATGTCGCGGATGCGGAAGCTCACCCGCCGGTGCATCTGCACCTCGTGCTCAAATTGGCGCAGCTGAAAGATGGTGGGTAGCTCGCCCCAGATCAGCAGATAGGCGGTTTCCAGGAAGGTGCTCTGGGCCGCGAGCTGATGGACCGGATAGCCCCGGTAGGTGAGCAATCCCTGCTGGCCGTCGATGTCGCAGATCGACGACTGGGTGGCCGGCACCCCTTCGAGGCCGGGCCGGTACACCGGGGGGGAGGGATCCACCATGGGCTGCGCTGTCCGCTGCTGCGAAGCTACGCGGGCAGGGTTCGCCGCGCCGTAGCCGGGGCTGCCGACCGGACGCGGAACGGGCCGAACGCCGTCAGCCGATCAGCAGGCGCGGGCTGAGCAGCAGCCGCAGGCTGGCCTCGCCGGGGGCGGCGCTGCGGGGCAGCCGCAGCAGCGCCAGGCCCGCCTTGCGTAGCGCGAGGCTGCCGGGCGGGGCGCCGATCAGCCGGGCGGCCAGGAGGCTGAGATCCGGTTCGTGCCCCACCAGCACCAGCCGCGGCCACTCCCCGGGGGGGGCCTCCAGGGTTTCCAGCCAGGTTGGCAGGGCCGCCAGGGCCGCGCCGCCGGGCGCCAGGGCCTCCGCCAACTCCAGGGCGGGGGCCAGGCCGGCGGCCACCGCCAGCTCCGCCGTCTCGCGGGCCCGCCGCAGCGGGCTGGAGATCAGGCGGCCGGCCCGCAGGCCGCGCTCGGTGAGGCAGCGCAGCACGGCGCCACTGCGCTCCCGGCCCCGGGCGGTGAGGGCACGGGCGGC
>JBIPMZ010000076.1:0-9143 GCA_044376165.1 Cyanobium sp. | reverse complement strand
CCCGGTGCTGCAGCCAGTCTTCAAGCTTTTCGATCGCCGGGCGGATGCCGCCCTGGCTGGCGATCCAGGCCACCGGCGGCAAGAGCAGAAAGGAGCTGGCCATCAGGGCGTAGAGGCTGGTGATCTCCAGATCCGCCGAGAGGCCCGGGTGGTTGATCAACATCAGCCCGGCCTCCTTGAGATAAAACACAAGGTTTTCCGGCGTCAGCAGGGCGCCGGCGGCGCCGATCGCCACGAGGATGCCGTCGCTGAAATCCGGCAGGCGGCCCATCAGCCGCAGGGCCATGCCCTCCTCGCCGATCGTGGCCTGGGGGGTGAGCTGATACAAGCCCAGGGCCAGCAGGCCGCCGGCACCGAGCAGGTCGATCAGCACCTGCTCCTTCTCGCCGTGCTCCAGGCTGAGGTTGAAATGGCTGCCCAGCAGCATCAGGGCCGCCACCGCCAGCACATTGGCCAGGGTCCAGCCCAGCACGTAGGCGAAGGAGCGGCGCAGAGGCGCGCGGCCCAGCAGCAGCAGCGTCACCACGCCGATGTGCAGGGGCGAGAAGGCGATGCCGATGCCGAAGAGGGACGACTGGGTCAGCAGGGTCGGACTCATCGGCAGCGGAGACGGCGTTGCGGCCGCTGACGCTAGCCGGCGCTCTGGGGCAACGTTGCCCAGTCGGCGGCGTTGAGGCCGGGGAAGAGCCCATCCTCGCGGCCCACGGCCTTCAACCATTCGCCATCCGGGGTGCGGCCGTGGTCGATGGCGTCCATCAGCCGCCAGAAGCGATCGAAGTGGCGGTGGATCCGCTCCCGCGCCAGCTCGGTGGTGGTGCCGGCCCGCAGGATGAAGCTCCAGTCGGAGCTCTGGGCGAGCAGCAGCTCCCGGCCCGCCTGGGTGAGCCAGTCCCGCTGCTCGCTGCTGCCCACGCCGCGGTTGACGCGCCGCACCATCGCCCGCGACGCCCGCTGCCATTCCGCCACCACCCAGGAGTTGCTTTCGTTCAACCAATAGTGGTGGTAGCCCCCCTGGCCCCAGCTGGAGGGGGAGGGGCGGCAGACCTGCAGCGTCTGGTTGTGGCTGAGCACCTGGCGCAGGTGGGTGAAGCGCACCTCCAGCTCCGGACCCTGCCGGAACAGCTCCGCCAGGAAACGGGGCCCCTCAAACCACCAGTGGCCGAACAGCTCCGCGTCGAACGGAGCCACCAGCAGCGGCGGCCGCTCGATCGTGGCGGCCAGGCCCTGCAGCTGCTCGGCCCGGCCGCGCAGGTAGGCGCTCGCGTGCTCCTTCACCCGCTGCAGGGCCTCGGCGGGGCGGTAGGGCTGCTTGTTCTCCAGCGGGCAGCCCTGGGCGGTCACCCGATGCAGCTTCAGCCCCAGCGGGCGGCGGTCGCCGATGCCCACCTCCTGCAACCGTTCCGCCGGCAGATCCCAGCCCAGGTCGCGGTGGAATTCGCGGTACACCCCATCGCCCGGATACCCCTGGCTGGCGCTCCACACCGGCAGGGTGGATTCGCTGTCGCGGGCGAAGAAGGCCACCCCCGCCGGCGAGCACACCGGCGCGTAAACGCCGTAGCGGGGGCGGGGCAGGGCGTGCAGCAGCCCGTGGCCATCGAGCAGGGAGTAGCGCAGGCCGCTGGCGGCCAGCTGCTGGTCGAGACCCTCGTAATAGGCGCATTCCGGTAGCCAGATGCCCAGGGGCCGTTCCCCCAGCAGGCGCTGGTGCTCGCGGATCGCGGTGAGCAGCTGGGCCCGCACCGCCTCGGGGGTGTCCCGCAGCAGGGGCAGGTAGCCGTGGGTGGCGGCGCAGGTGATCAGATCCAGCACACCGGCCTGCTGCAGGCGGCGGAAGCGGTGGATCAGGTCGCCGTCGCAGGCGCGCCAATCGGCCGCCACCGACTCCAGCTCGGCCGCCAGGGCGGCGGCAGCGGCCGCCAGCGGCGGCGGCGCCTCCGCCACCAACGCGCGGCGCAGCTCCAGCCAGGCGGGGAAGCGGCGGTTGAGCGGGCCGTCGCTGAGCAGCGACAGCAGGGTGGGGGAGAGGCCGAGGGTGAGCCGGGGGTGTTGGGCCGGATCCGCCGCCGCCGCCTCCAGCACCGCCAGCAGGGGCAGATAGCACTCCTGCAGCGCCTGGAAGTACCAGTCTTCCTCCAGGGAGCCCGGTTCCCCTGAGCGCACGTAGGGGAGGTGGGCGTGAAGAACCAGGGCCAGATCGCCTGCGGCCATGGGCTTCCGTCGTTCCCCTCACTGTACGCGTCCCCCCTAGCCTTGAGAGGCCCGCCCGTGGTCATGCAACCGCTCACTCCGCCGAATTCCCCACCTGCGGTGACCCGGGCTTTGGCCCCGCAACGGCTTCGGCGCGTTGTGGCCGTCGATGGTCACAGCATGTACTACGCCCAGCAGAAGGTGGGCTGGTTTTTTGATCCCCGCCGGCTGCTGGCGCTGGCGGCGGACGATCCCGCGGTGGACCTCACCGGTGCCTTCTGGTACGCCGGCCTGAAGGATCCCGCCGACCAGCGGCCGTTTCGGGACGCCCTGACCTCCCTGGGCTTCACCGTGCGCACCCGTCCGTTGCGGGAACTCCCCGCCGCCAGCGGGGCGGGAGACGCGGAAGGCCGCCACTACATGCGCGCCAACCTCGACGTGGAGATCGCCATCGACCTGATGGCGGTTTCGCACCGCTGCGAGGAGGTATGGCTGCTCAGCGGCAGCCGGGATGTGGAACGGCTGGTGGAGGTGCTGCGGGCGCGGGGGCTGCACATCACCGTGATCAGCACCGACGGGATGGTGGCGCGGGAGCTGCGCAACGCGGCCGACCGCTTCCTGGATCTGACCAGCCTGCGGCCCAAGCTCCTGAAGGCTGACGCGGTTCAGCCGGTCGCCGCCCCCTAGCTAGAGTGGAGCCAACTCATAGTCACTCCGCTTAACCGCCCTTCCTTTGCCATGGCGCGCGATCCCGGTCGGGTCCTGATCTTTGACACCACCCTCCGGGACGGCGAGCAGTCCCCGGGCGCCAGCCTCAACCTCGAGGAGAAGCTGGCGATCGCCCAGCAGCTCGCCCGCCTCGGCGTCGACATCATCGAGGCTGGCTTCCCCTTCGCCAGCAGCGGCGACTTCAACGCCGTGCAGCGCATCGCTGCCAGCGTCGGCGTGCCCGATGGGCCGGTGATCTGCGGTCTGGCCCGCGCCGCCGCCGGCGACATCAAGGCCTGCGCCGAGGCCGTCGCCCCCGCCGCCCACCGCCGCATCCACACCTTCATCGCCACCAGCGACATCCACCTCGAGCACAAGCTGCGCAAGAGCCGCCGCGAGGTGCTGGCCATCACGCGCGAGATGGTCGCCTACGCCCGCTCCCTCGTCGACGACGTGGAGTTCTCCTGCGAAGACGCCGGCCGCAGCGACCCGGAGTTCTTGCAGGAGGTGATCGAGGCGGCGATCGAGGCCGGCGCCACCACGATCAACATCCCCGACACGGTGGGTTACGCCACCCCTGCCGAATTCGGCGCCCTGATCGCCGGCATCGATCGCGGCGTCCCCAACATCCACCAGGCCGTGATCTCGGTGCATGGCCACAACGACCTCGGCTTGGCGGTCGCCAACTTCCTGGAGGCGGTGAAAAACGGCGCGCGCCAGTTGGAGTGCACGATCAACGGCATCGGCGAGCGGGCCGGCAACGCCTCCCTCGAGGAGCTGGTGATGGCGCTGCACGTGCGCCGCAGCTACTTCAACCCCTTCCTCGGCCGGCCCGCCGAAAGCACGGCGCCCCTCACGGCGGTGCATACCGAGGAGATCACCAAAACCTCCCGGCTGGTGAGCCATCTCACCGGCATGGCGGTGCAGCCCAACAAGGCGATCGTGGGCGCCAACGCCTTCGCCCACGAGTCGGGCATCCATCAAGATGGCGTGCTCAAGAACCGCCTCACCTACGAGATCATCGATGCCCGCACCGTCGGCCTGGCCGACAACCGCATCTCCCTGGGCAAACTCTCCGGCCGCAGCGCCTTCCGCGCTCGGCTCGAAGAGCTGGGCTACCGGCTGGAGGGGGAAGACCTCAACGACGCCTTCCTGCGCTTCAAGGAGCTCGCCGACCGCAAGCGGGAGATCAGCGATCGCGACCTTGAAGCGATCATCTCGGAGCAGGTGCAGCAGAGCGACCAGGCCTCCTTCCTCCTGCGCCGCGTGCAGGTGAGCTGCGGCACCGGTCTGCTGCCCACCGCCACCGTCACCCTGGAGGCCGCTGGAGGGGAGGAGCACAGCGCCGCCTGCATCGGCACCGGCCCGGTGGATGCCGTTTGCCAGGCCCTCAACCAGCTGGCCGGCGTGCCCAACGAGCTGGTGGAGTTCAGCGTCAAGTCGGTCACCGAGGGCATCGATGCCATGGGGGAGGTCACCATCCGGCTGCGGGCCGGCGGGGTGCTCTACTCCGGCCACTCCGCCGACACCGACATCGTGGTGGCGGCGGCCCAAGCGTTTGTGAATGCCCTCAACCGCCTGGTGGCCGGCGGCCAACACACGCCGCTGCACCCCCAGAAAACCCCCCTGCCGATCGCGGAAACCCAGGCGGTGTGAACGCAGCTCCCGGCCCTGCTTCTGTCCGCGCCCCGGAGTTCTGGCTACTGCGCCATGGCGCCACCCAGTGGGCCCGCGAGGGACGCCACACCGGCCGCACCGACCTGCCCCTGCTGCCGGAGGGGGAAGCGGAGGCCCGGCGCCTGGCCCCCGTGCTGGGCGCCCAGGGCTTCGACGCGGTGCTGGTGAGCCCGCTCCAGCGGGCCCGGCGCACCTGCGAGCTGGCCGGCCTGGGGGAGCAGGCGGAGCTGTGCGACGACCTGCAGGAGTGGGACTACGGCGATTACGAGGGCATCACCACCGCTGAAATCCGCCGCAGCGTGCCGGACTGGGCGGTGTGGACTCACCCCTGCCCGGCCGGCGAAAGCGCCGCCGATGTGGCGGTGCGCTGCGAGCGGCTGATCCACCTCTGCCTGGCGCGACTGGGGCAGGAGCGGCGCCTCGCCCTGTTCGCCCATGGCCACATCCTGCGCAGCCTGGCCGGCTGCTGGCTGGGGCTGGGGGTGGGTGGCGGCGCCCTGCTGGTACTGGGCACCGGCACGATCTCGGTGCTCGGCCAGGAGCGGGACAAAAGGGCCCTGCTGCGCTGGAATGGGCCGGTGGGGCACTGAGGGCCATTTGCAGCGGCCGTTGCGATGCTGCAGGCACCAAATGTCACGAAATATTGAGCATCTATCGCGGACGACGCGGATTGCTACCAGTAGGAAGTGACTTGACTCCCCAATGGCTCAGCATCTCATCGCTCGTGTGCGTCCTGTGGCTATCGCGCTATCCCTGGCTGGGTCCGCGACTTTGTCAGCCGGACTTGAGCTTCAGGCTCGCGCCGATCATCTCAATTTTACTCTGTACAATGAGTCTGGACGAACCATTACGCGTCTTTATATATCCCCTTCTTCTTCCAGTAAGTGGGGAGGGGACGTGCTTGGCTTGGATGTTCTGAACAATGGTTCGAGCACCCGGATTAATTTCCCCGGCCAGAGCAGTGAGAGTCCTTGCTGGTGGGATGTGAAGGTTGTTTTCGGCGGGGGCTCAAGCTCCACTGGCGCCTACAATCTTTGCCGTACTCGTTCAATCACCGTCGATTAGGCTAATAGCGACACTGTCGCAGGCCTCCACTGCTTCCCAGTTGTCGGCTCCTTCGCTTCACGACACGAAACGCCCGTAAAGCCAGCGCACGAAGCCGCCTACCACGGGCACCGGCGCAAAGGTGGGAGCCACGAAATCGAAGTAGTCGCGGTGCTCGCAGATGCGGCCATCGGCGCCAAAGCGCAGACGGGTAACACCGGGATAGATGAATTCAATCCCCTTGATCTTCAAGCCCATCCGCCATTCGATGAAGGCCTGATCCCCGTTCACCGCCACGGCGCCAGGCTCCAGAAAGATGTCGTCGCAGCGCTGCTCCAGGCCCTGCTGGGCCAGGATGTAAGCCTCCACCCCCTGGCGGCTCTGGGTGGGGTCCTCGAAGCGCACATCGTCGGCGTAGAGCGCGCGCCATTCCGCCGCCGTAGGCCCCGGCATGCCGTAAGGCTTGGTGAAGAGAGCCCGCAGCTTTTCGGCATCGAGCGGTGGGGTTGGAGCGGCCATGGGGAAGGGGGAATGGCGGAAGAAGAAGCCATGGGGGTCACCCTACGGAGCCGGTTCACCGCGGCGCTGCCCCCCTGGCGCCCGGAGGCGGCGCCAGATCCCCAACACCAGAGCGCTGAGCAGCAGGGTGAGCAGTTGATACACCACGATGGCCAACTTCACCCCCGCCACCCCTTCCGCGTAGAGGGTGACGAACAGCAGCGCCAGCCCGGGGTTGCGGAGGGAGGTGACCACCGCGCCGGTGATGCGGCTGGAGGGGCCCGGACCGCAGAGGAGGCCGCCGATCGCCATGGCGGCAAGCGTTTGCAGGGCCATCAAGCCCAGGGCTGGAGCGTTGTGGCCCAGGAAGGTGGCCAGCCCGGGGCCGTTGCGCACCAAAATCACCAGCAGGAGCAGCAGCAACAGCAGAAAGGCAAAGCGTTCGATCGGCTCGCCGCAGCGGGCGGCAAAGCGGGGCCTCAGCCGTCGCACCCCCATCCCCAGGGCCAGCGGCAGCCCCTGCAGCGTCAGCATCTGAGCCGCCACCAGGGCCGGCGGGAAGGTCCACCCCCTGGCGTGCAGCACAACCTGAAAGATCTCCACCATCAGGGGGATCGTGAAGATCGCCGTCGCAGCGGCCAGCAGCTGCAGCCCCGCCGCCAGCTCCCGATCGCCCCCCTGCCCGCCGGCCTGGCGGAGGGTGAGCGGAGCGCTCGGGCAGAGCGCCATCACCAGAAACGCCAGGCGCACCCCCCGGGGCATCGCCGCCGCGATGGGCAAATGCAGCAGCAGCAGCGCCGCCAGGGGCACCAGGAGGCAGGAGCCGAGCACCATCCGCGCCGCGAGCCACGGCCGGTGGCGCAAGGCCGCGACGGCTTCGGCCCGCAACCCGAGCCCCACCCCGAACATCAGGGTGAAGATCGTGAAGGGGAGAAGCAAAAGAAAGGAAGGCGGATGGCTCAGAGGTCGTCCTCGATTAGGGCCTCCACCCGGCTGCTGCGGACGGCAGCCACCAGGGCAGCGTGATCCTGGACCGTTTGATCGGCATAGGCCAGGGCGAAGCGCGCCATGGCCCGGTCGAAGACGTCCCCTTTGCCCAGGTAGCCGCTGATCGTGGTGCCATCCCCGGATTTCGCATGGGCCCGGGCCAAAGACCAGCCGCAGAACTCGGCGTAGCGCTGGAGCTGCAGGGCCGTGTAGCCCTCGAGCGGCACCGTCATTTTCATATCGCGCAATTGCCGCACATAGAAATCGCGTCCGCCCCGCCCGCGCACCCAACCCAGGAAGATGTCACTGGAGGATTGCAGCAGCCGCTGGCCGACCACCACGCGCTGCCCCTGGTTGTCGTAGGTGCTGGGCTGGGTGAAAGGCTCCAACACCGAGCGTCGCGCCTCCTTGAATTGCAACATCAGCGGATGGTTCTCCTCTGAGAAGAACAGACCGATCAGGCAACGGGTGCCGACGCTGCCGATGCCCACCACCTTCAGGGCCGCGTCTTCGAAGCGGTAGCGATCGAACAACACACGCCGCTCTTCCGGGAGGGAGAGTCGATAATCCTCAAGACCCTCGCGCACGATCGTTTCGAAATCCTCCACCGCCGGGTGGAAGAGCACCGGCGGCTGGTCGAGGATGCGGGGTCGTCCCCCCACGCTGGTGGTGATGCGGGGGAAGAGGTTGTCGATCACGCGGCTGCGGGCCTTCTGCTCCATTTCCCGGCGGTGTTGCTTCGCCTTGGCGTCGGGAGCCATCGCGATCACGCTCTCCATATCGAGGCGGTTGTACCACACCTCCAGCGGGCTCAGACGCGAATAGGCCCGCAGATGTTCGCGATAGGCACCGCTGCAGGCCAGCACCGCCCGTTGGCCGTCGCCGTCGCTCAGATCCGCATCGCGGGCGGCAATCATCAGGCTGGTCACCAGGCGTTTGAGATCCCATTCCCAGGGGGCGGGATGGGTTTCGTCGAAATCATTGAGGTCGAAGACCAGATTGCGCTCCGGTGTGGCGAAGAGCCCGAAATTGAGCAGATGGCAGTCGCCACAGGCCTGCACCCGCACGCCGGTGTTGGGGGTGCAGGCCAGGTCATGGGCCATCAGGGCGGCGGACCCGCGCAGGAAGGTGAAGGGACTGCGCAGCATCCGTCCGTAGCGGATCGGAATCAGCTCCGGCAGGCGATCTTGATTCGAGGCCTCCAGGATCGCGATCGGGTCCCGTTCGTGGCCGGGCGCCTGCCACCGCCCCTGCTGCTCGCGGGGCAGCGATTTACGCAGAGATTTGCCGATCTGGAGGCGCTCCACCCGGGCGCGGAACTGCGGCTGGGACGGGGCCCGGGGGGGGCTCTCCTGCAGGCTATTCATGCTCGAAACCCTCATGCCGCACTGCATTCTCCTCCGCTTCATCCGCGCTGGCGATCGCCGCCAGGCCCCGGCGGTGGATGGCGTGGGCGTAGTCGGTCCAGGTGCCCTGGCCCCAGTAGCGGAAACAGCTGGTTTCCAGCAGCAGCAGGTGGAGCAAGGCCTCCTGGTAGGGGCGGGTTTGGGTGAGCGCCGGATCGCGGGCCACCAGGGGATCAAACCGCTGGTGGAAGCTGGCGCTGAGCTGGTTCATCGGCTCGAGCACGTTGCCGTAGCCCTCCACCCAGCTGAGGTTGTTCGTCCAGGAGGCGCCCGCCATCGAGAAACCCGGATCTGCGGCCTGGAGCCGGGCGATGGCGGCCTCCACGGCGGGCGGGGTGGGCGGCTCGCCCGCCTCCTGCCACAGCCGGTGCTGCCCCACCGCCTGGATCGGCGCGTAGTCCTCCGGCCGCAACCCGGCGGCATCCAGCAGTTCGAGGTACTCCGTGCCGTTGATCGCCACCGTGTCCGTGGCGCCGTCCGGAGCGCCGCTCGCGCTGCCGGCCCCGTCGCGGGCGAGGCGCTGGTGGGCCTGGCGGAAAGCGGACGGGAATTCATTCATCATCACGCCGCCATTTTCACCATCGGCAATCTGGGTCACGAGCGAGGGGATTTGCCGATCCCCGAGCGGTTGGAGCC
>JBIPMZ010000075.1:0-9146 GCA_044376165.1 Cyanobium sp. | reverse complement strand
GGAAGTTAGCAAACTGCCGCTGCCCGTGGTTCTTCTCACCGTGAACGACAAATGCGGCGGATACCTCACGCTGTTGCTGGCGCAGCCGAGACAGGATTCGCGCCAGAGCTTGTAGCTGTTCATTGCGCCCGATGGCGCCCAGTTCCGCTTCCGAGATCAGCGGCCTTGTTCTGCCTCGGCCTTGAGCGGCATGCTTCCAAATGTCCCGATTCCAATGGTTGAGGCTAGCAATACCTTTCTCTCTGAGTTCCTGGGCTGTTTTGTAGTAGTTTATCAATCTATTCTTGGCCCAGTTACGCACCTCGTTCAGGAAGTTTTCTTGCCGTTTCAACGATGCCTGGCGCTCTGCCTCGGAATGCGGATGCTCTTGCTCAAGCACCTGATCAGCCCATCGCTTCAGCTCGCGGTGGGCCTCTTCGCCGGGTAACGGCAGGAAGACGAAGATCGGTGGGTGCGGAGAGGAAGATGACCAATGCTCCAAGGCAAACTCCCATTCCAGATGGGTAATGGATTTCTCTGAAATCGGCAACCACGGTTGCCAACCATGGCGATAACCGAACAAGCCAATATAGCCATCCTGACTCACAATCTTGTTTTTGCAAACATCCACCGTTAGCGTTGCCGCTTCTGCCCAGTCCTCTTGGAGATGCACGGTGACCGGGACACCATTTTGCAACGCGTCTTTTAGCTCACGTCGGTAGACATCACAGTCTTTTGCCGTGCCGCTCAAAAAAATGCTCTGAATCTCGCTGGCTTGCATCGGGGCTTGGAAAGTTTGATGGAGGAAGGCGCTTGGGCAGAGGGGTGAGAAGAAGTTTTCAAGAAAAAACTGGAATCGGAAGAGAAAAAATTAGCGAATTCTGGAACTAAAAGAAGAAGAAAAGAGCCAAGCGATAAGACGGGTCAAGGTGCATGGCGTTTCGTTCAGGCGTGAGTGGCGGAGACGGCATTCTTAAAAGTGCCTTCATCTAAAAGTTAGCCCAAGTCTGATTGGTCTCATTGGTGGTAAGTGTCATCCAGATCTTACCCGATCAAGCCAGAATCCTCAAGCCAGAGTCGCGCCTGATCTCTCCGCTGTGGCGCTGGGCTTGGGATCGGGGAGGACCCCGCCGATCAACGGGGCGATGATTCCCGGCCGGCCGGCCTGGCAGAGCTGGCAACTTCGACAATTTTATCGAGAACAAGGGAAACTTCTGGATCGATTAGCTCCTTCGGCACAAGATCAGCCAGCCGATGATAATCCGATTTGCGCATCAGATTGGGAAGGTCAAGCTCTTCGAAGAAGCTTTCCAATACCGGATCCAGAAATTCATCACTGGCCTTTACGGTTTGCCACCAACGATCCGCTGGATTACGCAGGGCGACAGGGGGTACGCGCTCTTCCACACAGCGGCGCATCACCGAACGAAATCGCGCCACTTCCACACTCTCAAACAGCGGCCCATAGGATCGCTCTGCGGAAAGACGGCTCGCATACTCTTCCAGTACACTGGGAAAACAGAGATAGTTTTCGATTTCACGCTTTTTCCATTGAATCACGGGTAACTGCTGCGAACCCTGGGGGTCACGCCCCAAGTTATCCATCACCGCGAGGCCCAGCAGGTCTGGCTTTGCTTCCCGAAGACCCTGCAGGTGATGATGGGCTTTGCCGGGTTGGTTGAGGATGTAGTGGGTGAACGGTCTTTCCAACTCCGCCGCCGCTGGATGGTTCAGCGTTCTCGCCAGCGCCCTGAGGATAGCAAGATCAGTAGCTCCTTCCAAGTACAATACCCATCCCGCCTCTTCCGCTAAGTAATACTGATCAAACCCGATGTCCTTCAGCGACTTGGCAACTTGAGATCCCCGATCATCAATGCGATGTGGCTTGCCAACGAAGGCCACGACCACATCGCGTTCTGCGGCTTCATTCAGGATCACCTCCGAATGGCTGGCGGCAATAATCTGGCTACCACTCAGCCTGGCAACATCTGTGAGCGTACCGTAGATCTGTCTCTGACGCAGGATTTCAAGATGGGCATCTGGCTCATCGAGAAGCAAGACGCAACCTGGATTGGCAAGCAGGAAGGCCAGCAGCAGCAGGGTTTGCTGGAGGCCCCGTCCGGCTGCGCTGATATCGAGCTTCACGGATCGTGGATCGATGTACTCCATGGTGAGCTCGCCACGTTCGCTGATGTATTCGGGCCGCTGCAGTGTGATGCCAAAATGATCGCGCACCTTTTGTTTAAGCAATCGCCAACGCTCGCTCCCCTCCGGTCCCTCCGCGAGGGAATGGCAGAGATTGCGGAGAACTTCAGCGGTTCGCCCTTCACCCAGGCGAACCTGGATCGCACCTGAATCCATACGAAGTTCATTGGCAATCAAGCCCGACATTGGAGGGAGGTAGGCAATGCGTACGGATTGGGCTGCCTGGCCAATCGGATCCAAATCAACAGCCCCCCCGGAGGCCCAGCCAAGCGGACGGCAATACATAGATTCGGCATTCGCGTAATCAAATTCCAGGCCAGTTGTCCATTTCTTGCCTTCAAAGACACCCTCCACTATGATTTCAAGGCGAATATTCTCCGTCTTCTGCTTCCCCTCCTTGCGGTTCACGCGTCGAACATGGAGATCGCGCCAAAGAAGATTGGTTTCCGGCACCGGCAAAGCCACAAGATCTCGGCGGTTCATCGTCACGCCTGAGCGCTTCTTGGGAGCAGCTGCCTTGCCGCTTCTTTTCTCCGTCCACCGCCGTACGCCAAGCTCCCAGAGAGCTAGAGCCTGGAGAGCTGATGTCTTGCCGGCGTTATTCGGACCCACGAAGACCACAGCCTGGCCCAGTTCAATATCAACTTCCTCAAACTGCTTGAAGTTGCGAATGATCAGCCGATCCAGCATCACGGTCTTCCTCCCCCGCTCCCGAACGCGGGCCTCACGCTCGCACGCCTTGCCGACCCCATCGGCCTCACCCCGGCAACTCCAACGCAATCGCCCCCAACACCCCCCGCCGGAAGTCATCCAGCAGCCGCTGGGCCATGCGGGCCGTATCGCCGCTGGTGTGGCGCGCCGCCGCGGCCGCCAGCCAGCTCTCGGCATCCATCGCGCTCGGGTTTTCCGCCAGCGGCTCCAACGACGGCCCGTAGCGCCCCTCCAGCAGCCGCGGGCTCACCCCCGCCGCCGCCACCCCCTCCAGGGCCACCAGGCGGTGGATCAGGGCCAGGGCCACCGCTTCGCCGTCGTAGGCGGCCTGGCCGATGTCGTCGCAGAGGGCCAGGTGGAGGGCGGCCCGCTGGTCGTCGAGGCGGGGGGGCAGCACACCGGGGGCATCGAGCAGGTCGAGCACCTGGCCGAGGCGCACCCAGCGCAGGCTGCGGGTGACACCGGCCCGCCGGGCGCTCTCCACCACCTTCTGGCGCACCAGGCGGTTGATCAAGGCCGATTTGCCTACATTTGGAAACCCAAGAACCAGGGCCCGCACCGCCCGGGGCCGCATGCCGCGGGAGCGACGCCGCTCGTTGAGGGCCTCGCCGGCGCGGATCGCCGCCTGCTGCAGCTGCGCCACGCCCGTGCCCGCCTTGGCGTCGCACCACCAGGGGGTGGCGTTGCGGGCGCGGAACCAGCGGTCCCAGGCCAGGCGGGCCGGTTCGCCGATCATGTCGCGGCGGTTGAGCACCAGCAGCCGCGGCTTGCCCCGCATCCAGCGCTCCAGCCGCGGATGGCTGGTGGCCAGGGGGATGCGGGCATCGCGCACCTCCAGCACCAGATCCACCTTTTCCAGGTTGGCGGTAAGGGCTCGCTCCGCCTGGGCGATGTGCCCCGGATACCACTGGATCGCCGGTGCTGCCGCGCTCAGGGCCTGCATCAGGGCACCACCAGCACCGGGCAGGGCGCCAGCTGGATCACCCGGGCGGCGGTGCTCTGCTGGTCCCCCTCCAGGCTGATGCCGCGGGTGCCCATCACGATCACATCGGCATTCACCTCCTCCGCCACATCGCCGATCACGAAGGCCGGCTTGCCCTCCCGCTCGAACAGATCGCAGGGGATCCCCTCCGCCTCAAAGCGGGCCCGCACCTGCTCCAGCACGCGGGTGACGGCCGCGGGATCGTGCATCACCCCCTCCTCCTCCTCCACCACCGAGAGCAGCACCACCCGGCTGCCGTGCTGCCGGGCCAGCTGCAGGGCCACGGCGGCGGTGTCCATCGTCTGGCGGCTCTGGTCGACGGGAAACAGAACGGTGTCGAACATGGCGAGGGCGGGCGGCTCCCCTGTCCTAGCGCCCACAGGGGTCAACGCCGAGAGGGGAACGGGCGGCCGGCGGTGCCAGGGCCGCCTCTAGGGCCTTGGGGTGGTCGTAGCGGTCTTCGGTGAGGAGCGCGATGGAGTGAGGCTACAGAACCTGCCAGCAGCCGGTACGGGGTGAGCCATGGCGAAGCAGGCGTCCCTTTTGCTGGAGTGCCGCCAGATGCTTCTCCACCGCTCGCTGGCTGAGCTGCAGACGTTCCGCCAGGCGGCGGGCCGAGAGGGTGGGCTCCGTGGCGAGATCCCGCAGGATCTCCGAACCCATCTCCGAACCCATCTCCGAACCGATCTCCGAACGCAGGGCATCGGAGATGGCCTCCAACTGGTAGGCCACGAAGGGCTGCAGATCACCCTGCTGCCGGGAGCGGATCACCTCCTCGATCGGCAGCCAGGCGAGCAGCGGGTTCCAGCGGCTGAGGATCAGGGTCTGCCAGAGGCGCCCGAGGCGGCCATTGCCATCGGCGAAGGGATGGATGAACTCCAGCTCGTAGTGCGCTACACAGCTCACGATCAGGGGATGCCAGGTACTGGTGGCCAGCCAGGCCAGCAGATCCCCCATCAGGCCTGGAACCCTTGCGGCTGGCGGTGCCATGTGCACGAGCTGATCGCCGCGGTAGATGCCCACGCCACCGCGGCGGAAGCGGCCCGGGGCGTCGATCAACCCAGCCATCAACAGACCGTGGGCTTCCAGCAGATGCTGGCGATTGGAGGGATCCCAGCGGGGCAGGGCGTCGTAGGCGGTGATAGCATTGCGCACCTCCTGGATGTCGCGGGCCGGACCGATCACCCGCTGGCCATCGAACAACGCGGTCACCTGCTCCAGGCTGAGGCTGTTTTGCTCGATCGCGAGGGAGGCCTGGATCGTGTGGATGCGGTTCTCGCGGCGCAGGCGAGGGGATGGCGAAGCGTCCTGACGGGCGCTCCAGCGGCCGAGGGCTTCGGCGATGGCGGCAACGCTGTTGAGCAGCGCCGGGTTGAGGGTGAGGGGCGGGGAGTAGGGAGTGTCAGTGTCGGCTCGCTTGGCCATCACGTGGGCAACAGCGGCACACCCTCGGGTCTGATGGATCGCGTGACGGGGCGCATGGCGGGGCTTCAACCAGTAGCTAACCAGTTTATCGGGATGCAGTCACCGTCGCGGATCAGATCGTCGCTGAGACACTGCTGCAAAGGAGCAGAGCCGGTGAACTTCTGGATGGATTGGATGGCCTGCAGGGCATGGCCAAGGCGACGGTTGGCTTCGGGGGTCATGGTGGCGGCTCCTGTTCGCCAGATGTCAATCCTACTCCCTTCGCCAATTCTCGATTAAAGACATAGACCGAATCTCCTTTGATGTTCCAGGCTCTCACGGATTGAGCAAGCTTCTTCCTGAGCTCAATCTGCATAGCCTGGCAATCGATGGCTGTCGGCCACTCTGCGGTGAGGACAACGACCAGCCTAAATTCCAGATCTCTGAATGGCACCTCATGAACGAAGGATGGGATCTCTGAAAGATCCATATTCACGGCAAATGCCCCAACCCTGACGCCCGCAATCACAGTGATTGAATTGACGAGCTTGTTGGCCCATTGCTGTAGATTTGAGTCAAAGTCTCTTGCATTCTCCTTTTTGGCGACGCTCG
Source organism: Cyanobium sp. (assembly GCA_044376165.1). Lineage (GTDB taxonomy): Bacteria > Cyanobacteriota > Cyanobacteriia > PCC-6307 > Cyanobiaceae > Cyanobium. The sequence goes on along the minus strand of JBIPMZ010000075.1, from coordinate 3,253 downwards.
ACTTAGCCTCAACAATCCAAACTATGGCTCGCCCCTTAGCTGCCTCGTAGTAGGCAAACTCAGCGATTTGAGGACTTATACCTTTTGGATAGAAGTCTTTTGCCTTGCAATGCGACTCCAGCCGAAACAGAGTGTCGGCAAGAAAGGGTCCGAACCATACTCCGGATTCCAGAATCCAGGTCTTACCATCAGAGTCGATGTGTGTTGTGGACCTAAGCGTCACAGCAGTTCAAGCTCCTGTCTATAGAGCAAGCCCACCTCGTTGACAACGGGATTATCCGGCATTCCGGCCAGCATATTGTCAATATGCCAGCCTTCTGAGTCTCCCGATAAGACGGGGATTGACAGGGTGTGCTTCTTGGCGATCAAATGTAGATTCTTGATAACAAAATACGAGTGACTGGAAATGAAAAACTGAATTCCCCGCATGGCAAGGGATGCAATGATTTCAAGAAATATACTGATCGCATGCGGATGCAAGGCTGATTCCGGCTCGTCGATAAAAACAACCGAGTTTAGCCCTAGGGAACGGTTGCCAAGAAGAGTATCAAGAATGCCAATTTTTTTAATGCCTTCAGCCGCTGCTCCGATTGCGAAATGCTGATTTCCCTTTTTATAAATCCACTTACCCGACTTTTCTTCGTATACCACCTTGCCGCCAAGAATTGACTCTAATCGCTCGCGAGACTGGGCAAACTCAGTATAGTTTTTTCCCTGTCTCGTACCATGGCGTAGGGCGAGGGCGAGGTCATAATAGGTGTCATCAAAACCAAAGAGCTGATCTCGTTCCCTTGATTGCAGAATCAAGTGGTGAAGGGAAAGAACTTCCTTGGCTGGTAAAAAGACAGAATTGCTCTCACGGGGCTTATCGGTGATCTCTGGAGACTGAATCTGGCGTTTTGTGCTGGCGCCAAAGCTATAGGAAAAAGCCGCTCCGTCAATCCGAGCATTGAAGCTCAGTGGGTCCTGGCTACCTTTTGCGACCAAATCGCCAATATTCTCAGGTTGAAAAGTCCAATACAGTTTCTCAGCCAGGATCTGGGCCGGAGTTCGCGGCTCCTGGCCACGCCCATGCAACTCTAGCGTACGCATAGCCACATACAGGCTTTTGAGCACAAATGTCTTGCCGCAGCCATTGCCACCAATCACCAGATTGATCGGAGCCAGATCTTCCCAGCTGAGGTTGGAAAGGGGGCCAAAGTTTTGCCAGCGGCAGGCCTCAATCAAGGTGGTATCCAGGCTTTGGTCCCCTTACTATAGAACAAGTCTTAGCTTCTCGTCTCCGGGTAGATCACCATCCCCACCCGCGCGATGTGCTCCAGCAGTGGCGCGTGGGTGATGGCCGCCAGGGCGTGCACGTCAAAGCGGTAGGGCAGGGGCAGCTCCTCCAGTTCGGCGGCGATCGCTTCGGCGTCAAGGGCTCCCAGGGAACCGGCCAGGGCCAGGTCTACATCGGAGCGAGGAGTGTGGGTGCCCTTGGCACGCGAGCCGAACAGGGTGGCGCTCTCGATCTCCGGATGCCGGCGCAGCACAGAGCGCACCAGCTCCAGCTCCCGCGGCACCAGGGGGGCCTGGGTCATGCCCTCACCTCCTGCTGCAGGAAGTTGAACAGCTGCTCCATCGCCGGCAGGTACTGGCGGTGAATCGCCTCCACCGCTTCCTCAAACCCTGCTGGATTGTAGGTGTGCGAGAGCAGGTTGCGGTGGTCGAGCATGGCGATCCACACCGCGCCATCGGGGATCACCTGGGCGCCATAGGCCTCCTTCAGCACCTGACGCGGCATCACCACGGCAAACAGGAAGCCATTGGCCTCCATGTAGTCCTTGGTGGTTTTCCAGGCCAGCTCGAAGCAGTATTCAAAACGTTGGATCACTCCTTCTTTTTCCAACTGGTTGAGGGCAGCGGGCCCATCGATCAAGGCGGTGCGCAGCAACGCCAGGACTCGCTCGAAGTTGCTCAGGCGCTGTTGCCAACGGATGTCAGGCTCCGTCGTCATGAGAGATCAAACCCCAACCACACCAGATTACGGGCAATCGCCGCATCCAGTTTCGCCTGCACCCCCATAGCAACCAGGCGTGATTGGAACTCTGATCAGGGAACTGGTCACGGGCCAACGTATCCGCCGGTTCCTGGCCAAGATTGGCGTTGAAGCCCCGGATCGCCAGGTTCATGCCCGCCAGGCGCCAGGTGGTGGGGTTGCTCTCCTGCCCATAGATTGATTTGTCGGCACTTGCCCAGAGTACGGCTCTGAAGTTCTTGATGCTGTTCGCCAGGGCGATGGAGCCACACCGGCCGGCCGCGCTGGGGTCTAGAGCCGTTCTCTCGCTTCTGCCGTCAACTACGGGCTCCTGAAGCCGGGTGTTGCCGCCTCGGGTGCGGTGGTGTCCTTCACCTGGCGCCAAACGGCCTCGGCGCCGAGAGGGAAGCGTCAGTCGGCGGAGAGCGCTCGCTCCAGGCTCGCCCAGTTCTCCGGAAGCTCGCCGCGTTGCACCAGGCGCGAAAACACCGCATAGCCATCATGGTGATCGCCTTCCTTGGCCTGGTTGTAGAGAATAAGCCCCTGATCCGAGGTCAACGCCTGACGGCTGAGGAAATCGAGGAAGAGGCCGAGCATCAGGCTGTCGCCTTCCACTTCGCTCTGTTGTTGTTCCGGTGGTTCGAGGCGTAGCAGCAAGGTGAAGAAGGCCGCAGGCAGGCGCAGCCCAGAGGAGTTGCCGATCCGGGCCGGGGTGACGCGGTAAGGAGTGACAGCCATGGCCAGAAGCAACGTCAGGCGGACTTACGTCATGTTGGTCCGCCTGTCGGGTGTGAGGGATGTGTGGATCAAGCAACCGGAGATCAGCGCTGGGCCTCTGCAACAGGGGCTGTCGCGCACGGTCCCAGGAGGATCAGGGCCTTGTCTTTCAGCCAGGATCTGCTGCCGGCGAAATCGGGGCAGTGGCGTTCGACAAGCTGCCAGAAGGGTTTGGAATGATCGGCATGCACCAGATGGCACAACTCATGGATTACCACATAATCCACGATGTGGTGTGGAGCCTTGATGATGTGCCAGTTGAACACCACTCGGCCGCGCTGGTCACAGGAGCCCCAGCGCGAGCGAAAGGCACGGACACTCACCCCGGAATGTGACACGCCGATCTGTCTGGCGTAGCGATCGGCCTTGTCCTGCAGGCGTTCGAGGGCACGGCCGCGATACCACTGCTCCAGGTAGTGGCGGATCCGTGCTTCGCGCTGCTCTCCCACCTCCTGGGGG
>JBIPMZ010000074.1:0-9159 GCA_044376165.1 Cyanobium sp. | reverse complement strand
GCCTCCCGAACCGCCGAGACCTCCCGCCTCGTCCCTAGAATCCGCGCCTGCCTCGGCCCCGGCCCCCCATGACCCAGCTGGAAACGCGCACCGAGCCGATGGTGGTCAACTTCGGGCCCCATCACCCCTCCATGCACGGGGTGCTGCGGCTTGTGGTCACCCTTGATGGCGAGGACGTGATCGACTGCGAGCCGGTCATCGGCTACCTCCACCGCGGCATGGAGAAGATCGCAGAAAACCGCACCAGCATCATGTACGTGCCGTATGTGAGCCGCATGGATTACGCGGCCGGCATGTTCTACGAGGCGATTGTGGTCAACGCCCCCGAGCGCCTGGCCAACATTCCCGTACCCAAGCGCGCGAGCTACATCCGCGTGCTGATGCTCGAGCTCAACCGCATCGCCAACCACCTCCTCTGGCTGGGTCCCTTCCTGGCAGACGTGGGCGCCCAGACGCCATTTTTCTACATCTTCCGGGAGCGGGAGATGATCTACGACCTCTGGGAAGCCGCCACGGGTCAGCGCCTGATCAACAACAACTACTTCCGCATCGGCGGTGTGGCTGTGGATCTCCCCTACGGCTGGCTGGAGAAGTGCCTCGATTTCTGCGATTGGTTTGGACCCAAAATCGACGAGTACGAAAAGCTAATCACCAACAACCCGATCTTCCGCAAGCGCATCGTCGGCCTCGGGGCCATCACCCGCGAGCAGGCCATCAATTGGAGCCTCTCCGGCCCGATGTTGCGCGCCTCCGGCGTCCCCTGGGATCTGCGCAAGGTCGACCACTACGAGTGCTACGACGACTTCGACTGGGATGTGGCCTGGGCCCAGGAGGGCGATTGCTTCGCCCGCTACCGGGTGCGGATCCAAGAGATGCGCGAATCCTTGAAAATTCTTCGCCAGGCCTGCGCCATGATTCCCGGCGGCCCCACCGAAAATCTGGAGGCCCGCCGCTTGGCGGAAGGTAAAAAGAGCGAGTGGTACGGCTTCGACTACCAATATGTGGCCAAAAAAGTTGCCCCCACCTTCAAAATTCCCGGCGGCGAGCTCTACACCCGTCTGGAATCGGGCAAGGGGGAGATCGGTGTATTCCTCCAGGGAAACGATGATGTCACCCCCTGGCGCTTCAAAATTCGCGCCGCCGACCTCAACAACCTTCAAATCCTCCCCCACATCCTCAAGGGGGCCAAGGTGGCCGACATCATGGCGATCCTCGGCTCGATCGACGTGATCATGGGATCCGTCGACCGCTGATTCCTTCCTCCTGAACCGTTTCCTGCGCCGGCTTCAGCACGGAGGCTTCCCTCTCCCCGCTGCTCTCACCGGATACCTATGGCTCAAGGGCAGTCACCCGGCCCTGCCCGGCTGGCCCTGCCCCCTCCGGAGCCTCACCGGCATCCCCTGCCCCACCTGCTTCCTCACCCGCGCCACCTGCGCCGCCCTGCGCGGCAACCTGGCGGGCGCCGTCGAGCTCCACGCCTTCGGGCCGCCGCTGGCCGCCGGCTTGCTGCTGTGGTCGCTGCTGGCGATCCGGGAAAGACGTCTGCTGCCCCGTTGGCCGGAGGGTTGGCGGAAGCCCTCCTTCACCCTGGCGCTGACCTGGGTCCCTGCGGGGCTGCTGGGCTACTGGGCCATCCGGCTGGGCCTGCAGTGGCTGCTGGGCTGGCGTACCTTCCCGGCCGGATGAACGGCGCCGGATTCGGGCGGCGAGGAGCGTGCCAGGCTCCCCACCCCTCTGCCCACCCCTGCCCCGATGGATCCCGATACCTGGCTGCGGCTCTGCCGCACGGTGCGCTTCGGCGAGACGGACGCCGCTGGGGTGATGCATTTCCACCACCTGCTGCGCTGGTGCCATGAGGCCTACGAGGAAAGCCTGGAGCGCTTTGGGATTGCCGCCGGCGAGATCTTCCCCGCTCCGGGCCGCAGGCCGGAGGTATCCCTACCGATCCTGCATTGCGCCGCTGATTTCCGCCGGCCGCTGCTCTGCGGCGATCCCTTGGCCATCGCCCTCAGCCCCGAACGGCTGGATTCCGGCGGCTTCGAAGTGCGCTATCGCTTCCGTCGCCACGGGGAGGAGGTGGCCCGGGGGCTCACCCGTCATCTCGCGATCGACAGCTCCGGCGCGGGTCGCCGCCCCCTGCCGGCCCCTATCCTTCGCTGGCTGGAGGCCTCGGCCCTGGCAGGCGGCGTGCGGCCGCTGCAGGGGCCGTGGTGAGAACCCAAAGCAACCCCGCTACCTGAAGCGGCAGAAGGCTCACGAGCACCGCCAGGGGGTGAAAGTGCCCATCGGACTGAGCGGCAAACCAGCTGGAGCTGGCCAGGGCTGCCAAGCCAACCAGCGCCAGCCCCGCCGCCCGCCTCAAAACCATGGCCGCACCGCGTCGAGGTAGGTGGCCTTGAATTGCTCGGGAGTCTTGGTGAGGTAAATGATGCCCTCGATCAGGCCAATCACCCCCATCACAAAGCTGGCAACGCCGCAGGTGAGCACTCCCCCCACCAGGGAAACCACCAACATGATCACGCCAGGGGTGGTGTAACCAAGCACAAATTTATGGATCCCGAAGGAACCGAGGAAGATCCCGAGCAGTCCGGCGGCCAGCTTCTTGTTGCTGACTTCGGTTTGGTTGCTGTCCGTCATGGGCAGATACAAGATGTTCCCCCTTCTAGCCAAGCCAACCGCCCCTGGCACGCCTTCATCCCAATCGCGCCACAAACCAAAGCAACCCCGCCACCTGCAACGGCAACAACCCCGCCAGCACCGCCAGCAGATGCACGCCATCGGCGGGGGTGGCGGCGAGGGCCAGCACCGAGAGAAGGCCGCAAACGCTGAGGATCAGCCGGCGCCAGCGGCGCAGGGCTCGGCGCGTCGGGGCTGGAGCGGGGAGCAGGCCCGAGGAGAGCGGCAGGGGAAAGGCCAGGGCGACCAACGGAGGCAGACCGGAGGGAGGAGCAGCGGCACGGGGAAGGCCCGTGCGACGAACGCACCGGGGGGTACCGGGGCGGCAATCTAGGAACTTCCCCGATGGGAGTCGAGCCAGCGGTGCCAGCGGGCCCGCTCCCACTTGCCCGCAGCGGATGGAGCCAACCGCGGGCAAGGCCACCAGCGCCGCGGGCGCTCGGCCGGTGGCCAGCCGGCCACCCGGGCGGCCAAGGCCTCCAGCAGCGGGCCCGTCGCCGCACCGACGGCCGGGCGCACCAGCGCCACCAGCCGCTGGCCCCACTCCGGGTCGTCCTCGGCCAGCAGCAGCACCGCCGCGAGGGGCAGGCCGGCGGCCGCGGCCTCCTCCCTCAGCCGCTCCTCCAGCGGCTCGGGGAACACCGTCTCGCCGCCGCTGAGCAGAGCGCCGTCGAGCCGACCGCGCAGCCGCAGGGAACCATCGCCCTCCAGAACCCCGCCATCCCCGCTGCGCCACCAGCCCTCCCCATCCACCGGCAGGGGCCGCAGAGCCCCCCCCTCCAACCAGCCGCACCCCAGCCGCGCCGTGCGCACCTCCAGCGCACCGCCAGCGCCCGTGCGCAGCTCCACATCCCGCAGCGGCCTGCCGCATCCCGCCGCGCCCCCGAGGAAAGCGCCCGGAGCGAGGGCCGTCACCATCGCGGCGGTCTCGGTGGCGCCATAGCAGGGGGCCAGGGGCAGAACGGCCTGCCGCGCTGCCGCCGCCAGGGATTCCGGCAGCGCAGCGCCCCCCACCCAGATCACCCGACAACCGGCCAGCCAGGCGCGGCCGGCCTCCTCGGCGAGCAGGCGCCCCAGCTGGGTGGGCACCAGTGAAAGCAGCACGGGCCGGTCGGCTGGCAAGGGCACCGCCTCCGCCAGGCGCCGGGGCTGCCGCAGCAGCGCGGGCGGCAACCAGCGCAGCCTCCCCCCCCAGCGGCGACTGCGCACCAGCGGCAGCAGGCCGCTCATGTGGTGCAGGGGCAGCGGGTTGAGGTGCAGGCAGGCCGCAGGGTCGAGATCTTCGGCCGCCACCCACGCGGCGCTGGCATCGGCGCTGGCCTGCAGGTGGGCGAGGGGCTGGAGACACCAGCGCCGGGCCCCGCTGCTGCCGCCGCTACCCACCACCACCCCTGGCCCCCGGTCGAGGCGGCGGGCCAAGGAATCGGGATCGGAACCCAGGGCCGCCGCCAGGCGGTCCGCTTCGCCGGGGCCCGCCAGGCCCGCCAGCGCCCCCGCGCGCCAAGCCGCCTCCAGGGCCGCCGCCACCCCCGCCGGATCGCGCCCCTCGCCGCAGCGCAGGATCACGCCGCCGCCTCCCACACGGCGGCGGGTTGGGCGGCGAACAACCCGCCCGGCGGTCGCCAGCCGGGGGCCAGGCCGGGGGCGGTGGGGGTGGGCCCATCCCGTTGCAACGCCGCCGCATGGGCCACAAGACGCCAGCCGATGCCGGTCTCCAGGGCGGTGCTGACCATCCAGCGCGGCGTGCCCGCCGCCAGGGCGGCCAGCAGCGGTCGCGGATCCCCCTCCAGCGCGGGGCGGCGCACCTGCCAACCGGGCCAGTGGGCGGGCGGCCCCTCCGCCGTGCGCAGGGATTCATCAAGAGCCACCGGAATCCGCTGAGCGAGGGCCCAAAGGCCCTCGCGATCCTCCGGGGGCAGGGGCTGCTCCAGCCAGTCCAGCCGCCTCTCCTCCCCCAGGCGGTCGGCCCAGGCGGCGGCGGTGGGGCGGTCCCAGCCGCCGTTGGCATCGAGGCGCAGCCGGGCCTCCGGGGGCAGGAGAGCGAGCAGCTCCTCCAGCCCTTGCCGCTCCTCCGCATCCGGATGGGCTGCCACCTTCCACTTCAGCGCCGGCGGCCGCTCCCCGGCCGCCAGGAGCGCCCGCAGGGCCTGCGGTCCCGCCGGCCCGGCGGGAAGCAGCAGGGCGGAGGGCGGCGCCGGCCGCCAGCCGCCCGCCGCCACGCTGCCGAGGCCATCGAGCTCCGCCAGGGCCAGGCCGATCGCAAAGGCGAAGGGCGGCGGCAGGGTGGGCAGGCGGGCTTCCAAGGTCTCGCGGGTCCAGCCACCGGGGGCGACCAGATCCGGGGGCCGCTCTGGGGGCGAAGCGGCCTCACCCCAGCCGAGGGCACCGTCGGGCCCCTCAAGGCGCAACAGCCAGCCCCGCCGCTCGCTCAGCGCTCCGTGGGCCGTCACCAGGGGGCGGGGCAGGCAAAAGCGAAACGGCCGCCAACGCAGCCGCAGGAGGGCGGCGCTCACCGCAGACCGGGCCACCCCGGCAGCCCCGGCAGAGCGGCGAGGGCCAGACCGCCAGCCAGGCCCAGGCCACTGAGAGCCTGGAAGCGGAGGGCGAGAAACTTGCTGCCGCTGATCCTCTCCGGCTGGTCGTGGTACCCCCCCAGCAGGCGGATCAGACCCCGGGCGGGGGGCAGGCCCACCGCGCCGAGCAGAGCCGTCAGCGGCCACCAGCCGAGCAGCACGGGCGCCCACTGCAGAGCCAGGCTTATGGCGATGAACCAGGGCACAAGCGCCGCCGCCCGGGCACTGCCGAGCCGCACCACCGGCGACCGCTTGCCATGGGCGGCATCCTCCGATACCTGGTGGAAGTGGGAGCAGAACAGGACCAGGGTGGTGGCCAGGGCCGGACCGCTGCCCAGCACCAGGGCGGTGCCCCAGGGGATGGCGGCAGAACCGCTGCCGGCCGGGGCGAGGGCCAGCAGGGCCGCGGCGGTGGCGCAAGGGCCGAAGGCCAGCCAGCAGAGGGGCTCTCCGAGCCCCCGGTAGCCGAGCCGGAACGGGGGGCCCTGATAGACGTAGCCCAGGCCGCAGCAGAGCAGCACCAGGGCCAGCACCATCGGACTGCTGCGCAGGGCCACCAGGGCCATCAGGGCCAGCCCCAGCAGCAGGCAGCCGTGGGCGAGCCAGGCCACCCGGTCGCGCCGGCCGGTGAGATTCACCAGCGAGTGGGGCTTGCCGTGGGTGTCGACCCCGGTGTCGGCGTCGAACACATCGTTGGCCAGGTTCTCCCAGGCCAGAAGCAGCACCGCCGCCAGCAGGAACAGCAGCAGCTGCTCGAGCCGCAGCGGCAGGCCCCGGCCCAGCCGCCAGCCCGCCGCCAGCAGCACCGGCATCACCGCCACCGCGTACATCGGCCCCTTGATCGCCGCGCGCCAGAGCCGGGAGCGATCCGCCGCGGCGACACCCGCCGCGGCGTAACGGCTTGCGACGACCTGTTGCTCAGACATGGCAGCCGCAGGCGGCAGGCAGGGGATGACCCATACATTTGAGCAGCTTGAGCAGACCTTCCCCCGGTTTCGAGGTGCCCCCGGTGCAGGCCTCCCCGTTCTCCGACCCTGAAGCCGGCGATCCGGCTTCCACCATGGGCTTCGCGGAGCTGCTGGAGGCCGCCGCCGCCGCTGGCCGGAGCTTGGAGGACGCCGCCGCCGGGCGCCAGGAGGAGGATGCGGTCCTCAGCTTGGCCATTCCCCTCGCGCCCCTCGATCCCCTGCTGGCGCTACCCCAACTCGATAGCCCCGACGGGGAGGGGACCGGCGGGTTCCGCTTCCTCTGGGATGGGGCGCCCGGGCTGTGCCTGGCAGCCGCGGGCCGCTGCAACAGCCTGGAGCTGAGCGGTCCGCGTCGCTTCGAGCTGGCCCAGCGCTTCAGCAGCCTGAGCCTCAGCCGCCTCGGCTGTGCACCGCAGGGCGCTCCGCCGCTGGCCCGAGCGCGGGTGCTGCTGGCCTTCGCCTTCTTCGACAGCCCCCTCCGCCAGGACAGCGGCGCCCCCGGGGTGCAGGCGGTCCTGCCCCGCTGGCAACTGAGCCGCCAGGGGCGGCACTGCTGGCTGCGGCTGCACCGGGTGCTGGGGGGCGACGTCACCGCCCGCACGGTGGCGGAGGAGCTCTGGGAAACCGCCAGACGCCTCGAGCGCGGCCTGGGCGAGAGGAGCCTGGGGCCGCGGGACGCGGTCGATCCGCCGCGCCTCGCGCTGCGCGCCCGAGGCAGCAGCTGGCACAACGCCTACCGCAGCGCCCTGGAACGAGCCCTGGAGCTGGTCGAGGGCGGGGAGCTGCGCAAGCTGGTGCTCGCGGTGCGTCAGCGCCTGCAGCTGGAGGGGCCGCTAGATCCGCTGCAACTGCTGGCCCAGCTGCGCCGCAGCCAGCCCGGCAGCTGCCGCTTCCTCTGGCAGCAGAGCCACGGCGAAGCGCTGTTGGGGGCCTCGCCGGAGCGGCTTCTCACCCTGCGGCAGGGGCAACTGCGCAGCGACGCCCTGGCCGGCACGGCCCCCCTGGGGGAGCTGGCCGATGGGCTGCTGCACTCCGCCAAGGATCGCCATGAACACGAGCTGGTGGTGGAAACGATCACGGCGGTGCTGCGGCGGGCTGGCCTGAGCCCGCACCGTCCCCGCCATCCCCGCCTCGCGCGCCACGGCAGCCTGGTGCACCTGCACAGCCCGATCACGGCGCGGGTGGGAAGCGAACAGATCCAGCGGCTGCTCGGCTTGGCGGAGGCGCTGCACCCCACCCCGGCCGTGGCGGGCCTGCCGCGGCGGGAGGCGATGACCTGGCTGCGCAGCCTCGAGCCGTTCGAGCGCGGCCACTACGCCGCACCGATCGGCTGGATCGACAGCGAAGGGGAGGCGGATCTGCGGGTGGCGATCCGCAGCGGCACCCTGCGGGATGGCCACTTGGATCTAACCGCCGGGGCGGGGCTGGTGCGGGGCTCCCGGCCGGAGCGGGAGCTGCAGGAGGTGGCCCTGAAGCTGGGGGTGCTCCAGCAGCAGCTCAGCCTTGCGACGGAGGCGGTGCGGCAAGGAGCCGGGCGATGGTGAGATCCGCCAGCGGTATGCCCCCCAGCCGTTCCACCTCGCGCACACCGGTGGGGCTGGTGACGTTGATCTCGCTGAGCCGGCCGTCGATCACGTCGATGCCGACGAAGAAGAGGCCCTCCTGCCGCAGGACGGGCGCCAACTCCGCGCAGAGGCGCCGCTCGGCCTCGCTCAGCCCGGTGGCCTCCGGAGCGCCCCCCACCGCCAGGTTGCTGCGGAATTCCCCAGCAGTCGGCACCCGGTTCACCGCTCCGAGGGGCTCGCCATCCACCAGCAGGATGCGCTTGTCGCCAGCGCTCACCCCGGGCAGGTAGGCCTGCGCCATCACCGGCAGGCGCTGCTGCTGGGTGACCAACTCCAGCAGCGCCCGCAGACCCGGCGTGCCGACCGCCGCGAACACCACCCCCTGGCCGGCGCGGCCACCCAGGGGCTTGAGCACCACCTCGCCCTGCTCAGCGGTGAAGGCCGCCAGCTGGTCGACCCGGGCACTCACCAAGGTGGGGGCCATCAGGTGGCTGAAGCGCAAGGAGCTGAGCTTCTCGTTCCACCCCAACAAGGCCGCCGGCCGGTTCAACACCCGCGGGCCGCCGCGCCACTCCGCCAGCTCCAGGAGGTGGGTGGCATACAGATAGGCCTCATCCACGGGGGGATCCTTGCGCATCCAGACGTGGGAGAAGCGCTCCAGCGGTCTCCGCTCCGCCTCCCCCAGCCGATGCCACGGCTCGGGCACCCGCCAGCCATCCGGGCCCGGCTCGATCGCTGCCAGGGTCACCGGCCGGGCCACGGCCCAGGCGGTGTGGCCCGTCCCGGGATGTTCGGCCGCCGAGATGTCGGCGGAGAGGCAGACCCACACCGGCAGCCCGGCGCGCTGGGCTGCCTGCATCAGGGCGACGCTGGAATCGCGGGCCGGGTGGAGGCGCTCGATCGGATCGAGGACGAAGAGCTGGGCGCCATCGGCGCTGGGAAGGGCGGTAGGCATGGGGTTCATTGCCTCGCGGGACCGCGGCGGCGGAAGCCAGCAAGGTAAGCCTCCAGCTCCTCGAAACCGCCGATGGCAAGACCGTTGATGAACACCTGTGGGATGGAGGTGTTGCCGCCGGATCGCCGGCGCATCACCTCGAAAAAAAACTCATCTCTCTCCACATCAAACTCGTTGTAATCGAGTTGGCAGTGATCGAGGAGCCCCTTGATCCGAACGCTGCTGGGATCAAAGCGTGATGTATAAATATCAATCTTTAGCCTCTTCATGATGGACTGGGGGGGGATACGGATCGAAGGCGCGGGGCCGAAGAAAGCAGCGAGCGGAACGGGCTGCCCGAGGGGGCCGCAGCGGACGCGCCGAGAATGCTCCAGTAATTATCTTAGCGAGGCTGCTCCACCCAAAAGCACCAGGGGACCCGA
>JBIPMZ010000073.1:0-9247 GCA_044376165.1 Cyanobium sp. | reverse complement strand
TTACTCCGCGCCGCTGCCCAGCAGCCATCGGTTCCCGATGGCCAAGTTCCAGCAGCTGCACCAGCTGCTGCGGCGACGGGGCTTTGCGGACGATTCTCACTGGCACCAGCCGCTGCCGGCCCCCCGGCGTTGGATGGAATTGGTCCACGGTCGCTCCTATCTGGAGGATTTCGCCCAGGGGCGCCTGGATCCCGCCGCCCAGCGCCGCATCGGCCTTCCGGCCACCCTGCCGCTGGTGCGACGCACCTGGTTGGCGGTGGGTGGAACGGTGTTGACGGCCAGACTGGCGCTCCAGCATGGGATCGCCTGCCATCTGGCCGGCGGCACCCACCACGCCTTTCCCCACCATGGCAGCGGCTTCTGCATCGTCAACGATGTGGCCGTAGCCGCCCGGGTTCTACTGGGCGAAGGCGCGGTGGAGCGGGTGCTGGTGGTGGATCTAGATGTGCATCAGGGCGACGGCACGGCCAAGATCTTCGCGGGAGATGGGCGGGTGTTCACGTTCTCCGCCCATTGCGCCAGCAACTTCCCCGCCCGCAAGCAGGTCAGCGACCTGGATCTGGCCCTTCCCGAAGGGATGGAAGACGCCGCCTACCTGGCCGCCATCGCGGCCCAGCTACCGGATCTGCTGGATCAGATCAGGCCGGAGCTGGTCTTCTACAACGCGGGGGTCGACCCCCACCGCGACGACCGGTTGGGGCGACTTTGCCTGAGCAGCCCCGGGTTGCTGCAGCGCGATCGCCTCGTGGTGAATGCCTGCCTGGTGCGGGGAATCCCGATCGCCACCGTTCTCGGTGGCGGCTACGACGACATCGAGGCCCTGGTGCCGCGCCACGCGCTGGTTTTCGAAGCCGCGGCCCAGGGGTTACGGCGATGCCCGTGAGGGCTCGGAGCGGATTGAGGGCGCTCGGCCGTCATGACGAGCGGGAGCCCTGGCGCCGCACCAGGGCTCGCAGGGCCGCATCCAAGCTCTTCTCCACCTTCTGCTCGCCGTAGATCTCCTGGTAGCGAGCCGCCACCGCCTCCGGCCGCAGTTGGTCGCCGTGGCGCAGATAGAGATCCGCCAGCTCCCGGCTGGTGGGGGCCCTCAGACCGTAGGGGGGGCCAGGGAAGAAGGCGGATTGGGTGCTGCCGGAGTGGTGGTCCAGCGCCAAAACGGGAGTACCGCTGGCCAGGGCATCGAGAAAAATCAAGCCGAAGGCTTCATACCAGGAGGGGTGAGCGGTGTAGAGGAGCCCCTTGCAGCGACTGAACAGGTCCGCCTTCCTATCGCGATCGATCTCACCGATGTAGGTGACCGTGGGCGGCATCAGCGACCAGAGAGCCCGCGCATAGCCCTCCACCTCGATGTTGGGCATCCGGCAGGCCACCCGCAGAGGTACGCCGGTGAGGGTAGAAAAAACGAACGCCTCCTCCAGGGCCTTACAGGGGTCGGCGCGACCGATCCACAGCATCCAATCCTCCCGGGGCACAGCGGGGCGATAACTGGTCTCATCAGACTGAAAATAGGGAACACAGATCAGCTGCTCGGGGGAATAGCCCTTCGAGATAGCCAGATCATAAAAGAGGCGATTCAGGCAACGCACATAGATTTTATCGGAGTGGGGCGGAAGACTGGGGGGCGCATTATATTCATTGACGATGGCGCAGCGGCAGCGCTTCAGCAAACGCTCGGTCCGCCAGGAATCAGGATAGGCCTGATAGAGCACATCCGGATCAAGTCGCAGGATGTCATAGCCCTCAAAGTCTCTTTGCGGATGCAGGGTTATGCCTTCATACAAACCGCTGGCCGGGTCCTGAAAATCTCCCCACAGATGAACATCCCAACCGCGCTGGGCAAGATCGCGGGCCTGGTAATAAAAGCTGCGCTCCACACCTCCATAGCCAATGGGGGGGGTCTTGGTCACGTAGCCACTGACCATCGCGATGCGTCCGGGGCTGGCAGCCGCCAAGCGGGGCGCCCGGCGCGAGCCAATGGAGCGGAATTCCTCACGCAGGCGACGCAGTCGCCAGGCTGCCGTCTTGCCGATGGAATCCCCGAGGTCGGCCAGTCTGACGCGGAGGGAGCTCATGGCAGCGGGCGACGGGGAGGGGCGTAGGCCATGCCCGAACGGGGGCGTACGGCTGGAGTCAATCCTCGGCCCAGATGAAGCGGGTGAGCTCGCTGCCATCCGGCTCGGGGGCAGCCAGGGCAAATTCAACGCAATCGGCAATCTCCGCGTCCACCTCCCGATCGATCTGCCGCAGTTCATCGCCAGTGGCAAGATCGCGGCTGGAGAGGTGCGCGGCAAACTGCTTGATCGGATCGCGCTGTGCCCAGAATTCCTTCTCTGCCGGGGAACGCAACTCGTCAGGATCGGCGAGGGAGTGGCCACGGAAACGATAGGTGAGACATTCCAACAGGGTGGGACCCTCACCCGAGCGTGCACGATCGAGGGCTCGCTGGGTTGCCGCTCGCACCGCCAGCACATCCATGCCGTCCACCTCTTCACCAGCCATGCCGAAGGCGGCAGCTTTGCGCCAAATCTCAGGGTCGCTGGTGGCGCGGTTGTGGTCCATCCCGATGGCCCAGCGATTGTTCTCAACAACAAAAAGAATGGGAAGTTTCCAGAGAGATGCCATATTTAGGCATTCGTAGAATTGACCCACATTGCAGGTGCCGTCCCCAAAGAAAGCCGCGGTGACTGCATCGCTATCGGCCTGGCCGAGGGCGTCGCGTTTGTAGCGGCTCGTAAACGCGGCGCCAAGGGCGACGGGGATGCCCTCCCCGATAAAGGCGTATCCACCCAGCAGGTGGTGCTCCTTGGAAAAGAGGTGCATCGAGCCGCCACGACCCTTGCTGCAGCCAGTGGCCTTGCCAAACAATTCACTCATCACCTCGCGCGCTGGAACCCCGCAGCTGAGGGCGTGGACGTGGTCGCGGTAGGTGCTGCAAAACCAATCGTGCTGGCGCTTCATCGTGCGAATCACCCCCGTGCTCACGGCCTCCTGACCGTTGTAGAGATGGACGAATCCGAACATCTTGCCCCGGTAGTACATCTCGGCGCACTTATCTTCAAAACGTCTGCCTAGCATCATGTCGCGATAGAGCAGAAGTCCTTCCTCCCGGGTGATGGAGAGGGGTTCGGGGGGATAAAGGGACTGGTGACGCAGGGCGTGGCTGCCGGCCTCGGGGGGTGCGGCCAACGAAGCGCGTTCCGGGGCCTGGGAGGCGGCCATCTCCTGGGTCATGGCAGGCGGTCTTCGGATCGGGAAACCGACTGTAAGAGGTCCGTCCCCATGATTCGGTCGGAATGGCTGCCGCTGCTTACAGTCGCACCCAAGCCACCGGGACGCGTTGGACCTGCCGATCGATCACTTCCGACTTCTCGGGGTCGGTCCGTCGAGCGACGCCCAGACCGTCCTCCGCACCCTGCAGCGGCGTCAGGATCGCGCGCCCGCCGACGGCTTCACCGCCGAGACGCTCCAGGCCCGGGCTGAGCTCCTGCGTGCCAGCGCCGATGTTCTGAGCCATTCCTCCCGCCGCGCCGCCTACGAGGCCGACCTCACGGCCCTGACCCGCACGGGCGCCTCCGTGGTGCCGGCGCTGGAGATTTCCAGCAGCAAGGAGGTGGCTGGCCTGCTGCTGCTGCTGGAGGCCGGCCAGCCGCTGGAGGCTTTCGAGATGGCCTGCGCCAGCCTGCATCCCCCCCAGGCACCGGCCCTGGGCAGCAGCCGCGAAGCCGACCTCGCCCTTCTGGCCGGCCTGGCCTGCCTGGGAGCTTGCACAGATCTCGAGCAGCAGCGGCGCTACGAGCGTGCCGCCCAGCTCCTGCAGCAGGGACTGCAGGTTCTCCAGCGCATGGGCCAACGTCCCGACCTGCGCGAGCGCATGAACCGGGAACTGGAGCGGCTCATCCCCTACCGCATTCTCGATCTGCTCAACCGTGACCTGGCCGCCAGCGCCGAGCGTGGCGAAGGACTCGCCCTGCTCGAGCAGCTGGTGGCGCGTCGTGGAGGTCTCGAAGGCGAGGCCGACCCCTCCTTCGCCGCGGAGGAGTTCCGCACCTTCTTCAAGCAGATCCGGGCGCTGCTGACGGTGCAAGAACAGGTGGACCTCTTCAGCCGCTGGGGGGATGCCGGCTCGCCCACCGCCGACTTTCTGGCCAGCACGGCCCTCACCGCTTCCGGCTTCGCCCAACGGAAACCGGAGCGGATCGCGACGGCCCGGGAACGCCTGCTGGCCAGCCGGCGTTCCGGCATCGAGCCGCTCCTGGCCAACCTCAGCCTGCTGCTGGGGGAGGTGGACACGGCCCGGGCCAGCTTCGAAGCGGGCGCCTCGCGGGAGCTGCGGGCCTGGGCCGCCCGCCAGAGCCCGGAGCCCCTGGGCCAGCTCTGCGCCTACTGCCGCGACTGGCTGAGCCGGGACGTGCTTCCCGGGTACCGCGACCTGGAGGCGGAGGCCGACCTTGATGCCTACTTCAGCGACCGCGACGTCATCGCCTACGTGGAGAGGGAGGACCGCATCAGCGGTCGCAGCTATGCCGCCCCCCCCGGCGATGCCGACGCTGCGGACCCTACGGAGAGCGCGGCAGGGGGAGCGGGCCTGGCGGAGGCCCCACCGTTTCCCTGGAACTTCCCCCCCCTCGACTTCGAGGACGGGGCGATCAGCGCCCCCCCTCCCGCCAGCACGAGCGGCAGGGGCGCGCGCCGGCAGGGGGCCCGGCTGAGGGATTCGTTGCCCTCCTGGCCCAGGCTGCCCTCTTTGCCGAGGCGACCACGCTTGCCACGCCTGGTCGTCGGAGGAGCGGCGGCAGCCGCAGTCCTGGCCCTGGCCGGCGGTTGGCTGCTTGGCAAGCGCCCGACCGCGGACGTTCATCGACCGGCTCCCCTCCCCCCCCAGACCACCCGGCTCCCGCCAGCCCCCCTCCTCCGGCCCGCCCGCCAGAGCCAGCCAGCGACGACGGCCAATGCCGGGGGGTTTGTTCCCCTGCGAGCGGCCCAACCCAGCGAAGACCAGGTGCGCACCCTCTTGGAACGTTGGCTGCAAGCGAAAAGCCAGGTGCTCAGGGGGGGGGCGATCCCCCCGCAGATCGATGCCATCGCCCGGCCCGAGCCCGTGGCGCGGCTCGCCTCCGAGCGCCGTTCCGATTCGGTGCGGGGCGAGACCCAAGACATCGACGTCCGCGTAGCCCAGCTGCAAATCGAGCAGACTTCCCCGAGCCGGATCGCCGCCATCGCGGAGCTGCACTACAGCGATCGACGCAAGGCGAAGGACGGCCGGGTGCTGGACAGCACAGCGCCCCAAACGATTCGCAACCTTTACATCTTCGGGCGCGATGCTGGCCAGTGGCGCTTTGCCGCCCAGACCCCCGCTCCCTGATCTCCATCCCTTCCCTGCATGTTCGACGAGCTTTCCCAGCGTTTCGAAGCGGCCGTCAAAAGCCTGCGCGGCCAGGCCACGATCTCTGAAACCAACATCGAGGCAGCCCTGCGGGAGGTGCGCCGCGCCCTCCTGGAGGCCGATGTGAGCCTGCCGGTGGCCAAGGAGTTTGTTGACGCCGTGCGACGCGGGGCGATCGGAGCCGAGGTGGTGCGGGGGGTCAGCCCAGACCAAAAGTTCATCCAGCTGGTTCATGGGCAGCTGGTGGAAACCATGGGGGGGGAGAACGCGCCCCTCGCCGAAGCCAGCGGCCGGCCTGCGGTGATTCTGATGGCGGGGCTGCAGGGGGCGGGCAAAACCACCGCCACGGCGAAGCTCGGGCTCCACCTCAAGGAGCGAGGCCGCCGTGCCCTGCTGGTGGCAGCGGACGTCTACCGGCCGGCCGCCATCGATCAGCTGAAGACCCTGGGGGCGCAGATCGGGGTGGAGGTGTTCAGCCTGGGCAGCGGCGTTCCCCCGGAGGAGATCGCGGCCGCCGGTGTGGCGAAGGGACGCGAGGAGGGATTCGACGCGGTGCTGGTGGATACGGCCGGCCGGCTCCAAATCGATGCCTCGATGATGGAGGAGATGGTTCGCATCCGCGAAGCGGTGCACCCCGACGATGTGCTGCTGGTGGTCGACGCGATGATCGGCCAGGAGGCGGCCGAACTGACCCGCGCCTTCCACGAGCAGGTGGGGATCACCGGTGCGGTGCTCACCAAACTCGATGGGGATTCGCGGGGGGGAGCGGCTCTCTCCATCCGCAAGGTGAGCGGTGCGCCGATCAAGTTCATCGGCACCGGCGAGAAAGTGGAAGCTCTCCAGCCCTTCCATCCCGAGCGGATGGCCAGCCGCATCCTCGGCATGGGTGATGTACTCACCCTCGTCGAGAAAGCCCAGCAGGAGGTGGAGCTGGCAGACGTGGAGCGCATGCAGAGGAAGCTGCAGGAAGCCAGCTTCGACTTTTCCGACTTCTTGCAGCAAATGCGACTCATCAAGCGGATGGGTTCGCTGGGAGGGTTGATGAAGTTGATTCCGGGGATGAACAAGATTGACGACGGCATGCTCAAGCAGGGCGAGCAGCAGCTCAAGCGCATCGAGGCCATGATCGGCTCCATGACCAACGCGGAGCGAACCGATCCGGATCTCCTGGCCGCCTCCCCCTCCCGCCGTCGGCGCATCGCAACGGGCAGCGGCCATACCGCCACAGAAGTGGACAAGGTGCTCGCTGACTTCCACAAGATGCGCGGCTTCATGCAGCAGATGAGCCGAGGCGGCATCCCGGGGATGCCTGGGATGCCTGGGATGCCCGGCCCGGGCGGCCCTGCCGGGGGGGGCCAGGGCCGGGGGGCCGCAGCCAAGCCGCCGCGTCCGAAAAAACCGCGCAAGGGATTCGGCGATCTGTAACGGAAACCAAAGGCCTGGCCCCTCCGGAGGAAACTCTCGGAGATCCCCGGCCAGGTTGTGCCTGCCCTGGGGAGCGCACCACGCCCCATGGCGGCATCGCTGAACGGGTTGGGGCACTAAAATCCTTTCGGTGGTAAGGTGAAGAGTCGGCATGTGCCCCACACAGATCCAATGATCAAGCTCCGCCTGAAGCGGTTTGGCAAGAAGCGGGAAGCGAGCTTCCGCCTTGTGGCAACCAACAGCACCTCCCGGCGCGATGGCAGACCGCTTGAAGAACTCGGGTTTTACAACCCCCGCACCAAGCAGACGCTCCTCAACGCCGAGGCCATCCGCACCCGCTTGAACCAGGGGGCCCAACCCACCGATTCGGTGCGCTCCCTTCTGGAGAAGGGCGGCCTGCTCCAGCAGAAAGCCCGGCCTGCGGAGATCCTGGGCAAACAGAAGCAGGCGGCGGCACGCCAAGCGGCCGCCGCCGCCCAGAGCCGCGCGGAAGCGGAAGCCCAGGCCTCGGAATCCCCGGAGGCTTGAACCCGGATCGATCCCTGAGCGAGTCCCCGACGAACCCCTCCCCCCCGGCTGGGGAACCTGCAGGCTGGGTAAACCTCGCCTTGGCGACCCCCACAGCGGCCTTGGCGCTGGCAGGGGAGGCCGGGGTCACCCTCCGTCGTGTGGAGGCTCTCACCGGTGCCAGCTTGACACTGCGGGGGCTGGACTTGTGCATTCACGGTCGTCCCCCCCAGGTGGAACGCGCTCGCGCCTTGGTCGAGCTGGTTCAGCCCCTCTGGGAGGCTGGCGAACCCATCGGGTCTGTGGACCTTCAAACCGCCCTCAGCGCTCTGGATACCGGGCGAGGGGAACAACACAAACAACTCGGCGGGCAGGTGCTCGCGGTGACCCGCACGGGCCGGCCCCTCAGGCCCCGCACACTCCGCCAAAAGCACTTTATCGACGCGATCGAGCGGCACGACCTCACCTTCGCGATCGGGCCGGCGGGCACCGGCAAAACCTTCCTCGCCACCGTTCAAGCGGTGCGACTCCTGCAGGAGCGGCGAGTGGAGAGGCTGGTCCTCACCCGGCCCGCTGTGGAGGCCGGAGAACGGCTCGGCTTCCTGCCGGGGGATTTGCAACAAAAGGTGGATCCCTTCCTCAGACCCCTGTACGACGCCCTCCACACCTTGCTGGGTCGCGAGCGTGCGGAGCAGTTGCAGGAAAAGGGAGTGATCGAGGTGGCACCGCTGGCGTACATGCGTGGCCGCACCCTCTCCGACGCCTTCGTGATCCTCGATGAGGCCCAGAACACCACCTCCGCCCAGATGCGCATGGCGTTGACCCGTTTGGGCGAGAACTCCCGCATGGTGGTCACCGGGGACATCACCCAGATCGACCTGCCGCCCGGGCAGGTGAGTGGACTGGTGGAAGCCGAACAGGTTTTGGCGGGGGTGGAGGGGGTGGCGATCTGCCGCTTCGGGAACGTCGACGTGGTGCGCCACCCGCTGGTGCAACGGCTTGTGCAGGCCTACGAACGCCAGGGCCGGGGTCGATAGGGAGATCCGCACAGGCTGGATCGGCGCCGCCCCGAGGGGGCTGGCAGGATGGATGAAGTTCTCGCGAGTCCTTGCCGCCATGCCGGCCAGCAGCAACTTCCAGCAAGCCATCCAGGAGGCCCAGTACGGCGGCCTCGTCGGTCCCAATGTCGTCAAGCGGGCTCTTCCGTTTGTCGGTGGCGGGATGGTCCTCACCGCCGTCGGTGTGATGGGGGGGCTGTCGATGATCGGCACGCCGCTTTTCTCTCCCCTCTTTTTTGTGGCGATCATCGCCAATTTGATTCTCTTTTTTGTTTGCCAGAATGTTGCCCTCAAGGGTAACAACGGTATTGCTCTCCCCCTTCTTGCCACCTATAGCCTGATCACCGGGTTCACCCTCAGCGGCCTCGTCAACTGGGCTCACTACACTGCGGGGATAGGGGCTGTAGCCACCGCGGCTCTGGCCACTGGCATCACCTTTGTGATCGCTTCCGTGGTGGGTCGTCGCATGAGCGATACGGTGGGCCAGGCCCTGGGAGCTGCCGTAGGCCTGGGCATTGTTGGCCTGTTGATCGCCATGGTGATCCAGCTGGTTGGCTCCCTGTTCATCCCCGGCTTTGGCGGTCAGGGCTTTGAGCTGCTCATTGCCGGCTTCGGCACAGTGCTTTTTGTGGGCGCAGCCTTCGTAGACTTCTACACCATGCCGCGCACCTACAGCGATGATCAGTATCTAGCAGGTGCCCTCGGCATGTACCTCACATATATCAACTTGTTTATCTTTATCCTTCGCTTGATTATTGCCCTCCAGGGGGGTGGCCGTCGAGACTGATGAACCAGTAAATTTGAACACCACAATTAACAAGCAAGGGCCTGTATTGCAGGCCCTTCTTTATGAGTAAGGATTCCCAGACCCCAT
>JBIPMZ010000003.1:0-26630 GCA_044376165.1 Cyanobium sp. | reverse complement strand
TCGTCGCGGTGAACAGGCAGGCGCCATGGTCGTCCAGGTCGTCTCGGGCCACGGCGGTGAGCACCACGTAGCGCAGCCCCAGGGTCTGCACCGCCTCCGCCACCCGTTCCGCCTCTCCGGGGTCGTAGGGAACCGGTGCCTGGCCCTTCTCCACCTGGCAGAAGGCGCAGCTGCGGGTGCAGATCGGTCCCCCCAGCAGAAAGGTGGCGGTACCGGCCGCGTAGCACTCGCCGCGGTTCGGGCAGCGGCCCTCCTCGCAGATGGTGTGCAGCCGCTGCCCCTTCACCACCCCCTGAACCGTCTCCAGGGCGGAGGCGTTGCCCAGGGGCGCCCGCAGCCAGGGCGGCAGCCGTTCGGCGGGGGGGATGGCGCTGTAGCGGCTGGGGCGGGAGCTCATGGGGGGCGGCGGGTCATTCGACGGGACGGCGGCCCTCCAGGGCCCGGGCCAGGGTCACCTCATCGGCGTACTCCAGCTCGCCTCCCACCGGCAGTCCGTAGGCGATGCGGGTAACGGTGGTGAAGGGCCGCAGCAAGCGGGCCAGGTAGAGGCTGGTGGTGTCCCCTTCCACACTCGGGGTGAGGGCGAGGATCACCTCGCTGGCATTCTCGCGGCTGACCCGTTCCACGAGCGGTTGGATCTGCAGCAGTTCCGGTCCCACCCCGTCCATCGGAGAAATCAGGCCGCCAAGCACGTGGTAAGCGCCCACAAACTCACGGGTGCGCTCCAGGGCCAGCAGGTCGCGGGAGTCGGCCACCACACAGATCACGCCGGTCTGGCGCTGCTCATTGCGGCAGATCTCGCAGAGCGGCTCGGCGGAGAGGTGGAAGCAGCGGCGGCACTGTCCCACCTGGCTGCGGGCCGCCAGCAGGGCATCGGCGAAGGCGTGGATCTGCTCCTCGGGCTGCCGCAACAGGTGGAGGGCAAGCCTCTGCGCCGTGCGAGGCCCGATGCCCGGCAGCCGCTCGAATTGATCGATCAGGCGGGCAAGGGGGCGGGTGAAGCCGCTCAGGAATCGACTGCAGATTCGTTGAATGTAGGGGGGCTGGCGGCCCGGGGGGAGGGGATGGGGCCGGCCCGGGGGAGGGAGCCGTGCCGGCTGCCCCCGAGAATGGATTCATCTTTTGCCGCTGCGCCCGCCATGGCCTCCCATCGCCCCCCGCTGCTGCGGCCGTGGGGCCGTCTGCTGCGATCAACCCTGCCGCTCCTGCTCGCCCTGGTGCTGGTGGGCTGCAGCGCCAGCGCGGCCGGTCTGCAGTCGTTCCAGAGCCCCGACGGACGCTTCGCCTTCCTCTACCCCACCGGCTGGACGCGGGTGCAGGTGCAGGACGGGCCACAGCTGGTGTTCCACGATTTGATCAACAGCGACGAAACCCTCAGCCTGGTGATCTCCACCGTGGACGCCGACAACAGCCTGGAGGATCTGGGCAGCGCCGTGGCGGTGGGCGAGCGGTTGCGGCGCACCGTGATCGCCCCCGAGGGCAGCGGCCGGGCGGCTGAGCTGGTGGAAGCGCGGGAAAGGGAGCAGAACCACCGCACCTACTACGATCTGGAATTCGCCGTACACCTCAGCGACCGCGACCGGCACGAGCTGGCTACCGTTGTGGTTGACCGCGGTCGGCTCTACACCTTTGCCGCCAGCACCAATGAGGTGCGCTGGCCCCGGGTGCGGGAGCTGTTCCAACGGGTGATCGGTTCCTTCTCCCTCCAGATCTGAAGGATGTCCACCGGCACCAGGTCCAGCGCCCGCACCCTCCCCGATGGCGTGGGGATCATCGGCGGCGGTCTCGCAGGAGCCCTGCTGGCCCTGGCCCTGCGGGAGCGCGGCCTCGCCGTGCAGCTCCTCGTTGCCGACGGGCCCCGGGCGAGCTTCTCCAGTTACGGCGTCATCCCCGGTTGGCCGCTGGAGCCCTCCCCCCTGGGGCGACGGGCGGCGGGCGCGGCCCGCGACTGGCAACAGCTGCAGCGAAGCCACGGGGAGCTGGGGTGGCGGTGGCGACGCCGCTGGCCCCTGCCCCTCTCCCGGGTGGACACGGTGCGCTTTGCGGAGGGCCTGGAGCGGGTGTTGGCGGCGGCCGGGGTGCCGTGCCGCCGCGCCCGGGTGGCTGGCCTGGAGCCCCGCGCCCTCGGTTGGCGACTGCCCCTCGACGGAGGCGGAGCTGTGGAGGTGAGCGAGGTGGTGCTGGCAGCCGGCGCGGGGTGCCAGGCGCTCGGCGTTCCCCTTCCCCCGGTGCTGGGGGTGAGCTGGGCGGGGGTGCTGGAGCTGCCCCCGCCCCCCAGCGGCGGCGCCTACCCCCTGCGCCTTCCTGCCCGCCTGCAGCGCATCGCCCTGGAGGCCCGCTCGGCCACCCTGCAGGAGGCGGAATGGGTGGTAGATCCGGGCCTGGTTCCCTGGGGAGCGGGGGGACTGCTGGGTCAGCTCAGCTGGGTCGCGCCCGGAGCGGCGGCCGGACCGGGGCCGGATCCGACCCTCGCGGAGTTCTGGCTGCGGCGCAGCGTGGCCGCCGCGGCCCCCGCACCCTTGGCGACCCTGGCCGCCGAAGCGGGTCGCTACCGCCAGCTGCCGGTGGCCTTCTGCCGGGATGGCCTCCCCCTGGCCGGACCGCTGGAGGCGCCAGGCCTGTGGCTGTTCAGCGGCTTCCGCGGCGCCTTCGCCCAGGTGCCGGTGCTGGCTCCCCTGCTGGCGGCGGCCATCGCGGGCGGGTTGGAGGAGTCGGAGGCGGCCCGCGCGGAGCTCGCCCGCCTCAGGGTGCTCCCGGCCCTAAGGGGGTAGGGGAGCCGGCCGCCTCGGGCCAGCGCGATAGAGGGCGCCCTGGCCTGCTGGAGCCTATGGCGGGGGGCTCGCCGATGCCCTAAAGCAGGGGCAGCCCTGCCTGCCGCCCCGCGATGACCGGCCCCCCGAGCCTTTGGAGCCACAAGCCCTGGTGGTGTCAGCCCTGGTCGATCATTCTCACCGGCGTGGCGGTGGTGGGGGGCAGCGGCTGGTGGCCGGGCCGGTGGTGGGTCAGCCTGCCCTTGGCGGTCGCGGTGCTGCTGTGGTGGTGGCTGTTCCTGGTGGTGGTGCCGGCGGCCTATCGCGCCAGCGCGGGGTCGGAGGAGTGACCATCCCGCCACTCGGGCTCCTCGGCAGCCAGGCCCTGCGCGTAGCGCTGACCCCCGACCTGCAGGCCCTGCTGCGCATGGGGCTGGCGGTGCTCTGCGGCCTGGCGGTGGGCGTCAACCGCGCCCATCACGGCACCGTCCCCCACCCCAACCGGCTGCGGGTGCATGTACTGGTGGGCTTGAGCGCCTGCCTGATGGTGTTGGCGTGGCGGCCGGACCGGGGATGGAGGCCCGCAGCCGGGCGATCCAGGGGGTGGCGACCGGCATCGGCTTTTTGGGGGCGGGCGAGATTCTCGTGCCCCGCCAGTACGACCCCACGGTGGAACCGGAGGTGCGGGGGTTGAGCAGCGCCGCCTCGATCTGGTTCACGGCCGCCCTTGGGGTGACGGTGGCCGCCTCCAGCCCGCTGCTCGCCCTGGTGGCCCTGGGCCTGGCCCTGATCACCCTCTCGACGCGGGATGGGCGGATCGCACGATCCGGGTTGGAGAGAGAAGCAGAGGATCAAAACAA
Organism: Cyanobium sp.; assembly: GCA_044376165.1. Taxonomy (GTDB): domain Bacteria; phylum Cyanobacteriota; class Cyanobacteriia; order PCC-6307; family Cyanobiaceae; genus Cyanobium. Next base: position 23,020 of record JBIPMZ010000003.1, on the reverse strand, counting down.
AAAGCGCTGAAGGCCGCCGGTAGAGCTCTTCTCCTTCTCTGGTTCGTCGGCGAGGGCGCTGATGCCGGCACCGGTCCAGTCGGCCTCCCAGTAGCTGATGCCATCAAGATCGAAGGGGCGACCGCTCAGGTGGGCCGCTTGCAACCGCGTGCTGCCCATGCGGGTGATCAGGCCACCCAGCTCCATCGGTCCCAGGTCGGTGCGCACATCCTTGCCGGCGGCCAGGAGCAAGGCGGGCAGCCGCACCAGGTTGTCAGGGCGCGTGATCTTGCGAAACAGGGCCTGAAGCGCCAGCTGCTGGCGCTCCATGCGGCCGATGTCGCCGGTTTCGTCGTGGCGGAAGCGCAGGAAACCCTCCAGGTCGCGACCCCGCAGGGTTTGGCGGCCCGGCTGCAGGTCGATGTAGAGGCCCTGGCTGCGGTCGGTGTACTTCATCCGCTTGGGCACGTTCACCTCGAGGCCGCCGAGCAGATCGGCCATGCGGCGAATTGCCGCCAGATTGATCACCACGTGGTGGTGCACGGGCCGACCAAGCCCTTCACCCACCTCCTGCTTGATCGCCTCCGTACCGCCCAGGGCGTAGAGGGCGTTGATCTTGACGGGCCCGAAGCGTTGCGATTCGATGTAGGTGTCCCGGGGGATCTGGGTGACGCGGGTGATGCCCCCTTCGACGCGGAGCACGGCGATCACATCGGTGTTGCCCCCGCCCACATCGGTGCCGAGCAGCAGCAGATCCTGGCTGCCGAGATCGGCCCAGGCCGCGAAGGGGTTGGTGATCGCCGGGCTGAGGCCCCCCCCGGGGCGGGCGAGCCAGTCGGCCAGCGGTGCGGAGAGGAGCAGGCCGCCGCCGAGACCGAGCAGCATGGCCAGCAGCACCGGGGTCTTGCGGGGGGACCGGGCGTGGTGTCGGGCGACGGGCCGAGCCGGATTTCGGGTCATGACGGAAAAGCTACGGCATCCTTTAGATCTGGAGAGCTTCGTCGGGGCGCAGTCCGGCCTGCACGCGCCAGAGCGCGGCGTAGGCGCCGCTGCGCTGCAGCAACTGCTCATGGCGACCGCTCTCGACGATGCGGCCCCGCTCGAGCACGACGATGCGATCGGCGTGGCGCACGGTGCTGAGGCGGTGGGCGATCACCAGGGTGGTGCGGCCGGCGGTGAAGCGATCGAGGGAGCGCTGGATCGCCGCCTCGGTCTCGTTGTCCATCGCCGCGGTGGCCTCATCGAGGAGCAACACCGGCGGATCCCGCAGGATCGCTCGAGCCAGGGCGATGCGCTGCCGCTGGCCGCCGGAGAGCCGCTGGCCCCGTTCGCCAACGATCGTGTCGTAGCCGCGGGGGAGCTCTTCGATGAAGGCGGCCGCCTCCGCCAGAGCGGCAGCTCGCTCAATCGCGGGGCGGGGGGCACCGAAACTGCCGTAGGCGATGTTCTCGGCCACGCTGCCATCGAACAGGAACGCCTCCTGACTCACCAGGCCGATCGCCCGGCGCAGATCGCCCAGCCGCAAGGTTTCGATCGGGAGGCCGTCGAGGCTGATCAGGCCCGACTGACGCTCGTGCAGGCGCAGTAGAAGTTTTACCAGGGTGGTTTTGCCCGAGCCGGTGGCGCCGACGATGCCGAGGGTGTGACCGGCGGGCACCACCAGGTCGAAGTCGACGAGCAGGGGGGGCCGCCCCCCGTAGGCAAAACAGACCGACTCGAAGCGGATCTCGCCGCGCACCGCGGCCAGCGCCAGTGCCCTGTCCCCTCCGGGCAGGGCGATCGGGACCTCCAGGAGGTCGAGCACCCGCCGGGTGGAGGCCATGGCCCGCTGCCAGTCATCCAGGGTGCGGCCCAGGCCGGTGAGGGGCCAGAGCAGCCGCTGGGTGATGAACACCAAAAAGCTGTAGGTGCCGATCGCCAGCTCGCCGCGCCAGGCCTGGTACCCGCCGATCACGAGGATCGCGAGAAAGGCGAACAGGATGGCAAAACGGATCAGCGGCACGAACGCTGAGGAGAGGCGAATCGCCCTGCCGTTGCTGAGGCGATAGGCCTCGCTCCTCTCCCGCAGCGCCCGGCTCGACCAGGCCTCCGCGGCGTAGCACTTGATCGTGAGGATGCCGCCGAGATCGTGGGCGAGCTGGGTGGCGATCGCTCCGGCCCGCTCTCGCACCTCCGCATACCGGGGTGCCAGGCGCTGCTGGAAGCGCAGGGATCCCCAGAGGATGACAGGAATCGGAAGGAAAGCCACCCCGGCCACGGTGGGGGAGAGCCAAAGCATGGCGCCGCCGACGGCGACCACGGTGGTGGTCAGCTGCAGGATTTCGTTGGCGCCACTATCGAGAAAGCGCTCCAGTTGATTGATGTCGTCATTGAGGATCGCCAGCAGGCGACCGCTGCTGGCCGATTCAAACCAGGCGAGGTCGAGCCGGAGCAGATGATCCCAGGCGGTGCTGCGCAGTTCGTGCTGCACCCGTTGGGCAAGATTGCGCCAGAGAAGTCGCTGGAGGTATTCAAACAGCGACTCCGCACTCCAGAGCCCAAAGGAGAGGAAAGCCAGAAAGCCGAGCTGGGAGGGTACCGAAACCAGGCCCAGGGCCCCCAACCAGGAGGTGCTTTGGCGGGTGACCACGTCGACCGCCAGGCCGATCAGCACCGGCGGGGCCAGGTCGAAGAGCTTGTTGAGAACGGAGGCGCCGCTGGAGAGCAGCACGGTGCGCCGGTGGGGGCGGAGGTAGTGCAGCAGACGCGGCAGGTCTGCGGTGCCCGCCGCCGGAGCCCCGAGCCGACTCACCAGCGGTTCCCGCCGCCTGCGCCATAACCGCCACCGCCGCCACCGCCGCCGCCACGGGAGCCGCCGCGGGGAGCGCCACCGCCACCACCGCCGCCGCCGCCGCCGCCGCCCTCCCTGGGGGTGGCCTTGTTGACGCGGATCATTCGACCCATCCACTCCACGTTCTGGAGGTCGTCGATGGCCTTTTGCTCCGCGTCGTCATCGATGAGATCGACGAAGGCAAAACCGCGCTTGCGTCCGGTTTCCCGGTCAAGGGGCAGGCTGCACTGGCGAACTTCACCGTACTGGCCGAACAGGTCGACGAGGTCTTCCCGTTCGGCACGGAACGAGAGGTTGCCGATGTAGATGGTCATTCACGCAAATGGCTGGGACGGATTCGTGGAAGGCCGGAGTCCCGGGGAAGCCAGTGAACAGTGAAGACCGGAAATCGAAGCCGTGGGAGTCGAACCGGGAGGGTCACAGCCGGCTGGTCGAGCCGTGGGGGAGCCTGGACGTCTTGTGAATCGGGCAGACTCTACAGCTCGGCTCCCGCCGCAGCCCCGCGGCCTCAGCCCCCCCCTATCCGAAGCCGCGGGCCTGGTGCCGCGGCTTCGGCCGGCGAGGGTTTCATGGAGAAGCTTGAAGCAGAGCGGAAGGGAAACGGAAGAACGGCCCAGGCCATCCCAAAGTGCCTCATTGTCAGCAAACCCTGATCCACGTGATCCCGACGATGACGGCCCCTCCCCCTTGGAGCCTCGCCTGGCGCGAGGACGGTGAACTGGCCCTGCAGGACCATTTCGACCTCCTGCAGGCCCTGGTGCTCAGCGAGAGCCTGGAGGTTCAACCCGCCCTCGTGGCGGCCGTGGAACGGCTCTCGGTCTGCGAAATCTCCGTGCTCGCCACCGGGGAGGTCACCGGACTGTGCGCCTGAGGGGGGGTGACCCCCCCTGCCGCAGGGCCGGTGGGCTAAATCGGGTAGCGGCGAGCGGTGGCGCTGCGGCAGCTGTTGCGTGCCGAATCGAGGCTGTTGCCGCTGCTGATCTGATCGACGACGCAGGAGCAGGCGTAGTCGGCCATGCCCGCCGGGGGGCGCTTGCCCACCTGGGCCATCTCGCTCTCGAAAGCGCTCAAGCACACCGCCATCACGATCTCGCCAACCCCCCGGGCTCGGGCCTCCGCGATGGCGAGGCTGCCGCTCAGGAATAAGGCGGCCGCAGCGGCCAGGAGGGGGGCGGATCGGTGGGGGTGGATTCTCATGATGGAAGCCTGGAAATCTGGAGCTCCTTGTTCATCACCCGCAGACGGCTGAGATCGGAGAACACATCTTCTGGCATTCCTTTGGGAAGATCCACGAGGCTGTGGGAGTCGAAGATCCGGATGCGTCCGATCGAGCGGCCATCGAGGCCGGCCTCATTGGCGATGGCGCCCACGATGTTGCCGGGTCGAACCCGATCGCGCCAGCCCACCTCGATGCGGAAGCGCTCCATGTGGGCCTCCACCAACTCGTCCGGACGGGAGTCGGAGCGACCTTCCGACCGACCTTCGCTGCGGCGCGGGCGTTCTCGGCGCTCCGGCTCCATGCTGGCGGACAGGCGCTCGCTCCCCTGCCGCAGGAGAGGTCGTCCCCCCAGGCTGAGCTGCAGGGCGGCCAGCGCCAACCGCTCGGGGCTGCACCCCTGCTCACCCGCCACCCGCTGCAGCAGCTCGGTGAGCAGGGCCTGCTCCGCGTCGCTGCCGGTCGGCTGGCCCAGCACCTCGGTGAGCCGCTGGCGCAGACGATCGAGGCGGTTTTGGTTGATGGTGGCGTTGGCCGGTACCTCCATCGGCTCGATCGGCTGGCCCGCCGCCCGCTCGAGACCCGGCAGCAGGCGGCGTTCGCGCGGGGTGAGGAAAAGGATGGCGTCCCCCCGCCGCCCGGCCCTGCCGGTGCGGCCGATGCGGTGCACATAAGCCTCGCCATCGAACGGAACGTCGTAGTTGACCACCAGGCCGATGCGGTCCACATCGAGACCGCGGGCGGCCACGTCGGTGGCCACGAGCACATCGACGCGACCGTCGCGCAGGCGCTCGATCGTGCGCTCCCGCTGGGCCTGGGGCACCTCGCCGTTCAGCACGGCCACCTCATGGCCAAGGGCTTCGAGGGCTTCCGCCAAATCGAGGGTGACCGCCCGGGTACGGGCAAAGACGATCACCCCTTCCCCGCCCTCGGCCTCCAAGACCCGCTCGAGGGCTTCAAGCTTGCGGGGAGCGGGAACCGTGAGAAAACGCTGACGAATGCGCCGCTCGTCCGAACCCCGGGTGCGGATCGTCACCTCGGCGGGGTCGCTCAGATAGCGGCGGGTGAGGCGACGGATCTCACTCGGCATCGTGGCGGAGAACAGAACCACCTGCCGGGTGGGGGGGAGCTGCTCGAGCACCCACTCGACGTCCTCCAGGAAGCCCATGCGCAGCATCTCGTCGGCCTCGTCGAGGACGAGGGTGCGCAGCGCGGAGAGATCCAGGGTTCCCTGGCGCATGTGATCCATCACCCGCCCCGGAGTGCCCACCACGATCGGAACCCCCCGACGCAGCTGCTGGATCTGCTCGCGGAAGTCGGCCCCGCCGTAGACGGGCAAGATGCGCACGCCCCCCATGGCGGCGGCGAAGCTGCGGATCGCCTCACATACCTGCAGCGCCAGTTCGCGGGTGGGGGTGAGCACCAGCACCTGAGGCGTGCGGGCGCTGGGATCGAGTCGGTGGAGCAGGGGGAGGGCAAAGGCGGCGGTTTTTCCCGTGCCGGTCTGCGCCTGGCCGAGCAGGTCGCGCCCCAGCAGGAGATCGGGGATGGCGGCCTTCTGGATGGGGGTGGGTTCGCGGAATCCGATCCGCTCCAAGCCCTCCAGGAGGTCGGGACGCAGGCCAAAGGCCGCAAAGCCGGAAAGCACTACCGCCGCCCCCTCGCCATCGGCGTCTTCGGCGAGGGGAGTGAGCTCGGCGGCGAGCTGTTGGATCTCGGCGCCAAGATCGGTGCCAACCTCAAGGTTGACACCCTCAGGGGTGTGGTTCACGGTGGGAAAACGGGCCTGCGGAGGACCGGAGAATTCCTTCAACGCAGGCGGGCAGCGACCCGGTGGGCTCAGATAAGGAGAGGGCAGAAAACGGAATGTGTCTGCTCTCCTTCCGATGCCCAGAGCTGCCTGGCTCCGATCAAAGGGATGAATGCAAATCTTATCACCCTTCCCGTGGCGGCCCTCGGAGGGCCTAGGAGGCCCGGCCAAAGTCGTCAGCCATCCGCTCGATGTCGTCCTCCCGCAGCTCGACACCGCGTTGCACCTCCACGATCAGGAGGTCGTCCGGGCCGGCACTGGCGCGATGCCAGGCCCCCTGCGGCACAAATAAGGTGGTGCCGAGGCCCGCGGGAATCACGTGGCCATCGAGTTCGAGTTCCCCGCTGCCGGCGACCACCACCCAGTGTTCGCAGCGGTGCTGGTGGCGCTGCAGGCTGATCCGTCGGCCGGCCTCGATCCAGAGGCGCTTCACCAGATAGCCCTGGCCCTCCCCCAGGTTTTCGAACCAACCCCAGGGGCGCTCCCAACGGGGAGGGGTGGGGGAGGGGAAGGAGGAGGACATGGCGTCCGACCGGGGGGAGGCGGAGAGGGAAGCTCGGCGAGCGGAACCTTCACGGCCAAATCTAGGCAGGGAAGCCGTTGGGGAGGCGCGGCGCGGCGGTGAGCAGCACCGCCCTCCCCCGCGCTCGGGTGAGGGCGGTGTACAGCAGACGCGGATCGTGGGGTTCGCCGCCGTTCAGCAGCACGATCACCGCCTCGGCCTCGCTCCCTTGGGCCTTGTGCACCGTGAGGGCGAGGGCCGGCTCAAGGCTGCCGGCGATCTGGGCCGGATGGAGGCGGAGCGCCGGCACCTCTCCGCCGGCCTCGGCGGGCCCAAAGAGCAGCCGGGGTTCGCCATCCTCCGGATCGGCTTCGAGCACTACCCCCAGGTCGCCGTTGGCCAGGCCCAGATCCGGCAGATTGCGGCTGCAGAGCACGGGGGTGCCGGGCGGCCAACGCCGCGGATCCGCCAGCACAGCAGCCCCGAGCAGGCCCCGGTGGATCGCCTCCACCCCCCAGGGACCGCGGCGGCGGGGGGTGAGAACCAGCAACCGGTCGCGCTCCGCCAGCAGCGCGGCCTCGGCGGTCAGGTCGCCGGGTCGGCAGCCGCGGGCTCGCTCAGCGAGGCGCCGCCGGTGCCCCGCCAGGGCCTCCAACAGCGGACCGGGCAGGACATCGGCGGGGCTCTCCCGCCAGAGAAGGTTGTCCTGCGGACCCAGAGGCTCCAGCAGGTCGCGAAGGGCCCCCAGCGGATCCGTGCCCCCCGCGGCGATGACGCCCCGCAGCCGCTCCGCCACGGCGGCGATCGCCCCGGCGTTGCGGTGCACGGTGCGCAGGGTGATCGCCGCTTCCCCCAAGGCCTCCCGCAGCCGGGGCCCCTGCAGCTCCGGCAGCAGCGCCCCCGGGGCCACGGGCGGCAGCTGGGCGGGATCCCCCACCAGCACGAGCCGGCAGGGGTCGGGCAAGGCCTCCAGCAGGGCTGCCATCAGGGCCTGGTCCACCATCGACACCTCATCCACCACCAGCAGATCGAGATCGAGCGGGTTGCGACGGTGGCGGGCAAAGCCTTCCCCACGGCTTTCCAGCAGGCGGTGCAGGGTGGTGCAGGGGTAGCGGCCGCCGGTGGCCGCCCGGAGTCGCGCCGCGGCCTTGCCGGTGGGGGCCGCGAGGTGGATGCGCGCGGCGCTTTGCGGCTCCGCCAGCCAGAGCAACATCCGCGCCACCGTGCTCGTCTTCCCCGTGCCCGGGCCCCCTTGAAGCAGCACCAGCCTGTACCGTCCCACCGCTTCGACGGCGCGGCGCTGGTCCGGGTCGAGGCCGCGCAGCGCCTCTGCGGCCGCGCTCCCCTCCGCCGGGGGGCGGGGCCCCGCCGGGGGAAGCCTGGCGGGGGGAGCGGAGCGGGCGCGCTGGATCAGGCTCTCCAGCACCTCCTGCCGCTGTTCCCACCAGCGGCGCCAGAGGATCCGCCCCGGTTCGAGCACGAGCGGGCCCCCGGGCGGGCGGCCCAGGGCGGAGGCCAGCAGGGCGTCGCGGTAGCCGTCGGGCCAGTGCTCAGGATCGATCCCCGGCGGGGCCGCACCGTCGAGGCTCAGCTCCGGCTCCCCCTGCGCCAGGGCGGCCGTCAGGGCGCGGATCAGCTCCTGCAGCCGCGGGTTTGGGGCCTCCTGCTGCAGCCGCGGCAGCGCTTCCGCCAGGGCATCGGCCAGGGGCGACAGCCAGGGGGGGCTCTCCTCCGGGAGGTTCACCCGCTCACCTCCCCCGGCGGCTCCCCCGGCGGCTCCGCCAAGGCCAGTCCCCCCAGAGCCGCATCCAGGGCCAGCAACCGCCCCAAGGGCGGGCGCTCCACCATCATTCCCGGCACGGCCGCAACCGGGGGGCCTCCCGGCCGCGGCCCCGGGGTGCCCCGCAGGAACACATAGGCGTAGCCGCCGAGATGGCGATCGGGGGTGTAGTCCGGCAGGCGCCATCCCAGGTAGCGATGCAGGGCCACGAGATACAGGTGGGCCTGCAGGGGGTAATGGCGCTCCACCATCAGCTCCGTCATCGCGGCGGGGCTGTAGTGGCGGGGCCCGCAGGCCAGGGGTTGTCCGGTGGCATCGCGAAGGCCGAGCCAGTTGCTCTTCCAGTCCACCACCCACCAGCGACCGTCGCCCCCCGGCCCGGGCACCTGGAACACCAGGTCGATCGAGCCGGTGAGGAAGCCGCGGCTGGCGATCGGCAGGGAGGCGAGGCGATCGGCATAGCCGGCCCCGAAGGCGCCACCGGGATGCTGCCGGAAGGGGTCGGCCAGCTCGGCCGCCTGCACCAGGTCGATGCGCAGATCGAAACCCATCTCGGCGAGCCGCCCGCCCGGGGCCAGGTCGGCGGGGCGCAGCTCCGCCAGGGCGCCGCCGAAGGGGGTGAGCCGCATCTGCTCCAGCCCTGCCAGTGCGGCGGCGCTCCACTCCAGGCCAAGGCCGGCGCGGCGCAGCTCCCGCTCCACCACCTCCCGGTTGGCGGTTTCCTGGAGCGGCAGGGTGAGCTCGATGCGCTCGAGGATGCGGTGCAGGCAGTCGCCGGCGAGGGCGCCGCGGGGAAAGCCGGCGAGGGGCCCCTCCCCGGTCTCCGCTTCGCCCGCCCCGGACCACTCCCGCTCCAGCTCCTCCCCTGCCAATCCCCCCTCGGCCTCCGGGTCGAGGATGTCTCGCCCCTCCTCCGGAATCGGCCCCGCGGCGGCGGCGCCCCCGTGGGACGCCCGGGTCCAGCTGCTGTAGCTGCTGCGGGCCCAGAGCCGGTCGATCGCCTGCGGATCGGGCACGGGTCCACAGGCGAGGGGCCCCGCCTCCCCGCCGCGGGGGGGGACCCAGCGCGGACCGTCGGGGGGCGGCGGGTCGCGCAGAACCATCGGCAGGCCGCGGCGGGCGATCTGGTCCTCCAAGCGTTGACGCCACTGGGCAGGCGGCAGCTCCGCCACCGTGTCCTCCTCGAGATCCGGCAGGGGTTCGTCGGGGAACAGCCAGGCAAACAGGGGGCCACCCTGTTGACCCTTCGCCGGGCCCCAGGCGAGCAGCAGCAGATCGCGGGCGCGGGTGGCCGCCACATAGGCCAGGCGCTCCCGCTCCGCCTCCTCCGCCTGCCGCTGCTGGCGCTGCGCCCGGTAGCCCACCCCCCAGCGGTCGTCGAGGTGAAGATCCAGGTGGGGCGCCTCGCCCCCCGGGGGCTGCCAGCGGCAGCCGCTGCGGGCCGTCCCGCGCGGCCGGGAGGAGCCGGCTGCGCCCCAGAGGGTGGGGCAGATCACCACCGGGTACTCCAGGCCCTTGCTGCGGTGGATCGTCACCACCGAGACGGCCCCGTCCACCCGGTCGCTATGGGCCTGGTGCTCGTCCGGAACGAAGCGGTCGGGATCGAGGCGCCGCCGCCGCAGCCAGTCTGCCGCGGCTTGCGCCCCCACCGGGTCGGCGTGAAGGCGCTCCTGCACCAGGGCGGCCACCTGCTGCAGGTCGGCGAGCAGGCGGCCGCTCAGGGACAGGCAGGCCATCCGCTCCCCATCGAGCAGATCGGCCAGAACCCCCAGCACCCCCCGCTCCGGCAGCTGCTCCGCCAGCCGCGCCAGCCGGCCCGCCAGCCGCGCCTCCCCCTGCCGATCCTCGACCAGCCGCGCCGCGTCCCAGCCCAGCAGGGGCGAAGCCGCCAGGAGGCGCAGGCGGCTGGCGTCGGCCGGATCCGCCAGGGCATCGAGCAGCCGTTGCAGGGCGGTGGCGGCAGGGCTCTGAAACACATCGGCACGGCTCACCAGACGGCTGGCCACCCCCCGGCGCTCCAGGGCCAGTCGCAACGCCTCCGCCTGACGATGCTGGTTCACCAGCAGGCAGAGATCCTCGGGCTGCAGCGGCCGGATCCCCTTCCCCTCCCCCAGCTCCAGGCCCCTCTCCAGCAGCTCCACCACGGTGGCGGCCAGACGGGGCGCGAGCCAGGCCTCCAGGGCGCTCCGGGAGGGCACCGGCGCCTCCGGCTCCCCCAACCAGAGCAGCTCCAGCGGCGGCGCCGGCGGCTCGAGCCCCCGCCGTCCGCTGCGGGCCTCCAGGGGCGGCACCTCCAGCTGGGAGCGCTGGAGACCGGGGTGCATCAGGGCGTTGAGAGCGCCGATCAAGGCCTCGGTGGAGCGACGGTTCTCCCCGAGCGCATGCACCGCCGTGGCCTCCTGGCGAGCCCGCTGGTAGGTGGCCAGGTCGCCGCCGCGGAAGCGGTAGATCGCCTGCTTGGGGTCGCCGACGACCAGCAGGGGATGGCCGCCCCCCGCAAAGGCCCGGCGCAGGATCCGCCATTGGATCGGGTCGGTGTCCTGAAACTCATCCACCAGGGCGGCGGAGTAGCGCGCCCCCAGGGCCTCCAGGAGCCCTTTCCCCCCGCTGCCGTCCGCTCCCGGATCGAGATCGGCCAGCAGCCGGGAGAAGGTGGTGACGCCGCTGCGCTCCCGCCGGCGCTGCAGCTCCCTGCGCCCGTGCTGGGCCGCATGCAGCAGGACCAGCTCCGCCGGGCCCTCCACCAGGTCGGCGATCGCCTCCATCAGCTCCGGCCGCGGCAGCCGCACAAGGCCATCGGAGGGTCGCTCGATCCGACGCGCCACCTGGCTGAACCCGCCGGGGTGGTAGTGCCGGGTGAGCAGTTCCTGCTGCCGCACCGCGCGATAGCTGCCCTGGGGGGGCTGGGCGGCGATCCAGGTCTGCAGCTCCTCGCAGCGATCCCGGGTGGGCCTGGCGCTGTAGGGCACGGTGCTGGTGGCGCCCGCCTGCTCCCGCCAGCGGCGCGCCTCCTCCCGCAGGCTGTCCTCCAGCTCCCGGCCCTGCTGCGCCCAGAGGTCGCAGAACCGCTGCCAGCGCTCCGCCCAGAGGGCCGGCAGCCACTCCGGCAGGGGTTGCTGCCAATCGGGCAGGGTGGGGGGGGGATCCAGTCGCAGGGCCGGGTCGCCATCGAGTTGCCGCAGCACCTCTTCCAGCGTTGGCGCCCGCACCCCCGCGGCCCGCAGGCCCGCCAGGAGATCGGCGCTCAGGGGAAGCAGCTGCCGCTGCAGGTAGTCGTGCACCACCTCGGCGATGCGGGTCTCGCCGTCGCGCTCGATCTGCAGGTCGGGGGATCGGCCCGCCTCCAGGGCCTGGCGCTGCAGGGCACGACGGCAGAAGCCATGGATGGTGGTGATGTCGGCGGCATCGAGCTCCTCCAGGGCCAGCAGCAGCCGCCCCCGCAGGCGGCGGAGCTCCTCGGGGCGCCCCCGGCGGCGCGGCTCCAGCCAGCTCGCCAACACGGCATCCGGGGCCTCGCGCCCGCCCTCCTCCAGGCTGGCGAGGGCCTCCTGCAGGCGCTGGCCGATGCGGTCTCGCAGCTCCGCCGTCGCCGCGTCGGTGAAGGTGACCACCAGGAGGCGGGAGAGCAGGTGGCCCTCCTCCCCCACCAAGCGCAGCACCAGGTGGGCCAGGGCGAAGGTCTTGCCCGTGCCGGCGCTGGCCTCCAGCAGCCGCAGGCCCGGCTCCAGGGGGAGGCGATTGGCATCGAAGGGCAGGATCTCCCTCATCGCCGCGAGCGCCCCTTCTGAGCGGGGAGCTCCGCCGCCAGCAACGCCCCGTAGAACGCCGCCGCCCGCTCGCCGAACCCCCCATCGAGGAGGGTGGCGGCGGGCAGTTCCGCGCCGAAGCACACCACCATCTCCTCCCGCTCCCGCTCCCCGGGGAGCAGGCCCTCCCCTTCCCAGACCCGGCGCGCCTCCTCGAATCCCTGGCCGGGGCGATCCCGCTCCCGTTTCAGCCAGGCCCAGCCGGTTTTGGGGGGCACGGGCCAGCAGGTGTCCTGCCACTGCTGGCGCAGCCCCGCCAACCGCTCGAACTGGGCGCGGGCGTCCCCGGGGTTCGGCGCCCCCAGCCGCAGATCCACCGTGAGGCGATCCCCGTCCCGGGCGATCAGCACCCCCTGCCCGGGCAGACGGCCTGAATCCGGGGCAGCAGCGGCGGCCAGCTGCAGGAGCAACCAGAGATCGATCCGCTCGGCGGGCCCGGCCTTGCCGGTGTGCACCACCACCAGCGTCTCGCCGCGCCAGAGGGGTGCCGCCTGCCAGTCCCCCCAGGCCAGGGTCTGCTGCCAGGGCTCGCCGAGCCGCTCGAGGGTCTCCTGCAGGCTGCGCCACCGTTCCGCCAGCCCCTGCGCTTCCAGCTCCCCCGCCGCCCCCGCCGGCAGCACGCCCGTTCCGCGACAGAGCGCCTGCCAGTCGGCGGCCTGGCGAGGGTCCTCACCCCCCTCGCCCCGGAGCTGGGGCCGCAGGAGATTGGCGCGCTCTCTTTCGTTGAGTTCGAGGGGCTCCAGGTCGTCGAGCCCCTCCAGCCATTCCCGCGGCCGCATCCCCAGCTGCCGCAGCCAGGTCCGCTGGGGTTCCCGCAGCCAGGCCCGCAGATCGGCGAAGGGATCGCGGGGGGCGGCCGCCAGCGGCCCCGGTGGCGGCGAGGCCGCTGGCGTGGCCGCGGATCGCGGGGCCGCCAGGGCGAGGCCCCGGGGCGAGGCGAGGGTCGGATCCTCCAGCCGCCGGAGGGCCGCCAGCCGCCGCTGGTCGCAACTGGCGGGCGGCCGGCCCCCCCCGGGCTGGAAGTTCTGCCGCTCCAGGGGGCCGGCGGGGTGTTCCGCCACCAGGGCCGAGAGCGCGGAGGTTCCGAGCTGACCCTCCAGCCACTGCAGCCATTGACGCACCGGACCGGCGGGGGGAAGGGGCTCGCCACTGCGGTCGTCGCGACAGCTCCAGGTGATCAGCAGGTGGCTGCGGGCGGAGAGCAGAGCCTCCAGCAGCACGTAGCGATCCTGGTCCGCGGGGTGGGGATCCCCCAGCCGCCGCTGCCGCTCCATCAGATGGAAACCGGGCCGATCGCGCTGGCGCGGGAAGCCGTCGGCGTCCAGTGCGAGCAGCACGACCACCCGATGGGGGATGGCGCGCATCGGTTCGAGGGCGCTGATCGTCAGGCTGCCGCTGCGATGGCCGAAACGGCCGCTGTCGACCGCCAGGGCTTCGTCGAGCACCGCCGCCACCACGGGCGCCGCCAGGCAGAGCGGGCTGTCGGCGGCGGCCTCCTGCCAGGCATCGATCGCCGCCAGCAGCCCCGGCAGCTCCCAGGCGGCCTCCCCCCCGTCGCCGAACAGGTCGGTGAGCAGCTCCCGCAGCCGAGCGGCCCAGCTGGCCACGTCGGCCTCGATCGCCAGCTGCTCCAGCCAGTGGCGCAGCCGCATCAGCAGATGCAGCCAGCGGCCGGTGAGGGCCAGGTCGGCGGCGCCGGCGGCCGGGGCCACCTCCGCCTCGCGGCCGCCCAGCGCCAGGCCGGGCCGCTCCGGCAACACCAGACCGAGAAGCAGCCGGTCGATCGCCCAGGCCAGGGAGTGGACCGGATCGCCACCCCGTGCGGGTCCATCGAGGCCCCAGCGGAAGCCGCAGCGCTGAAGCACCCCGTGGAGAGCGCCGGCTTCGCGGGGGGAGAGGTCGAAGCGCTGCTGCAGCGGCCGGCACTCCAGCAGGCTCTCCAGGGCGGAGGCGGTGAGCCGTTCCCCCCCCAGCCGCAGGAGCGCCAGCAGGGTGCGAGCGAGGCCGGCCTGGCTCTGCTGGCTTCGGTCGGTGAGGCGCCAGGGGATCGACACCCCCGTGGCATCCCGATCGCCAAACACCGAAGCCACCAGGGGGGCGAGGCGATCCACCCGGGGGGTCATCACGAGGATGTCGCGGGGCTGGAGGCTCCGGTCTGCCGCCAGCAGCTGCAGCAGTCGGTCACGCACGATCTCCACCTCTCGGAGCGGTCCGGGGCAGGGGTGGAACTCCAGCGAGTGGTCCCCCGGTGCCAGCGTGAGGGTGGGGTGGCGGTGGGGCAGCACCAGGTGTTCCTGCAGCTGGGCCAGCAGCGGTGCCCGCTGGGGCCCGGCGGGATGGCTGGCGGCGGCGGCGAAGAACACATCCTCCAGGCGCTCCTCCCCCAGCTGGGCTTCGCCGGTGCCCTCCAGGAGCTGCTGGAACTCCGCCCCGAGGCGCCCGAAGCGCGCCTCCAGGGCCGGGGAGTCCTGCAGCCAGTCGAGGTCGAGGGGAAGGTCGAGGGCATCGCGCAGCTGGTGACGCCGGTCGTGGCAGCGCTGCCAGAGGTCGGCGCAGGGGGTGAGCAGGTAGATCTCCACCCGTCGCGTACCGCTGAGGGCCTGGAGCAGGCGCACCTGCACCGGGGCCAGGCTGCTCAGGCCGAACAAGCGCAGCGGTTGCCGGGTGCGCCGCTCCGCGGTCGGGCCCCGGGACTGCCGCAACCGTGCGATCGCCCGCTCCATGCGCAAGCCCCCCGGATCCTCCCCCAGGCGCTGGCGCAGGGCCGCGTAGAGCTGCGGCTGCCAATGCAGGGTTTCGGGCAGGGGTTCCCCGCGGTCGTCGACCCTCCGGCCCTCCCCCCAGGCCCGCAGCAACGCCGGCCGGTAGAGGGCGTAGTCGTCGAAGACATCGGCGATGGCGCGGCCGATCTGCCAGCTGGCCAAATCGAGGCGCAGGCCATCGCTGCGGCGCTCCAGCCAGCGCCGCAGCGGCTCCCCCTCCGCCCGGGCCGCGAGGGCGGGCAGAAGTTCAAGCAGGGGCCAAACCAGCCGGCTGGCTCGCCAGGGATCGGGCGCGGGCTCGGCGCCGGGCTGGACCGGTGGCGTCGAGCCCTCGTGCAGCACTTCGTCCACCAGCTGGCGCAAGCGGGCGGCGGGGAAGGGGAAGCGCAGATGGGCGGCCACCCCCCCCAGCCCCTCCGCCAGCTGCTCCCCCAGCCAGCGACCGGTGGGCCAGCTGTTGACCACCACCACGGCGCTTTCGAACGGCGGGGGGGGATCCAGGCGCAGCTGGGCGGCCAGGAGGCGGGCCAGGAACTCAGCCCGGTTGCTCCGATAGACGATCAAGCCCCCGTCCGGCGATTCGCTCGCCGGGGGTGAAGGCCCGGCGGTGGCGGGCCGGGAGTCGCGGGGAGCGGGGGAGGGGCGGGGGCTCAGGGAGGGGCGGCTGAGGGTGAAAAGCTCAGGAGAGAAGGCCGCGGGGAGCGAGCGGCAGGGCGGCTCTGGCTCCGGGCTGCGGGGACAGGCCGGGAACGCGGCGCACCTGGCGCGTCTCCGCGCAGTAGGCGGTGAGATCGCCGCCATAGCAGGCGCCGGTGTCGATCAGCGCGACGTTCCGGACGTGGCGCACCGTGGGGCCGGGGGTGTGGCCGACGATCACCTCGCCGAAGCGCCCGTCGTAGGCCTGCCAAAAGGCCATCCGCACCGACAGATCGGGCTTCCAGCTGATCGGATCGAACCCCGCATGGGTGGCGACCCAGCCCTGCCCCCAATACGCGAGGGGGAGATGGCGGAGCCGATCCAGCCAGAGGCGAGCGCGGCGATCGCCGAGTTGGCGATAGGTATCGCAGCCGGCCAGGCTCGCCAGGGCCATCTCCTCGCCGCCGCCGAGGCCCTCCACCAGGGCCCGCTCGTGGTTGCCCATCAGCCAGACGGCCCGGCCGCTTTGCACCAGCCCCCAGGCGATCTCCATGGCGGCCTCGATGCGCGGGCCGCGATTGATCACATCCCCGCAAAACACGAGTCGGTCTTCGCGGGGCAGGAGATGGAGGAGGTGGGAAAGGGCGTCGGCACATCCGTGGACGTCCCCGATGATCCAGTGACGCGGGGGCATCGGGAGCGGGGAGGGCGGCATCCTGACCTGGCTTCCCCCCTACTGTGGCGCGGCTCGGGGCGATCTGTCAGCCCCCCGCCACGGCTACGGTGCCTGTCCCCGGACCGACCGCCGCGATGGAGCCAACCCCGCCGCCGAGCGATCCACCCACCGATCCGAAGTCCTTGCCGGTGAGCCGGCGCATCCAGCTGCTGGTGAAAGCCCTCAACGGGGCGAAGCGCACCAACGAGGCGCTGGCCCTTTGCCGTGACGGGGAGGAGATGCTCGATGTGCTGCTGGCTGCCTCCGCTCGCCTGGGGCTGGGCCTGAGCCGCGAGCAGCTGCGCGACACCCCGCCGATCCGCGATTGGGTGTGGTGGAAAAACAAGGAGGCGGTGCTCACGATCGGCGACGACAAACCCCGCTACCAGCAGGACGGCGGCCAGGGGCGGCCCCCTCGGGCGGAGGGGCGGCGCCGCTTTCTCGGTTTGTTCTGACGCCCTGTTCCGACGGGGAAGCCGCAGCCGGGGATCACGCCGCGCTCGCCAGCGGATCGGCGATGGCGGGGCTGGGGGCCGCAAACGACCCCTGGGCCACGAACTCCAGGCGCAGCTTCAGAAAGGTGATGAAGGAACGATCCGTGGACAGCACCGCCGCGGCGGGCCGGGGCACCGTCGCCGCGATCGCCGCCAGCTCGGGGGCGTCAAGGAAGGCGGGGCGACGCAGCAACCAAAAATCGACGGGGCGGTTTTGCTCGCCGTAATGGCGCAGCCGCTCGCGCAACACCTCTTCGAGCGGCTCCTCCTCGCAGAGGAACCGTTCGCTGGCAGCGACGAAGTGGTAGGTGGCGACAGCGTCGGATCCGGGCATGGGGAACGTCAGGGCTGGGGGCCAAACAGGGGCTCGCGCCGCGGATTCTGGATCAGCGCCTTCATCTGGCGCACGGCTTGCTCCAAACCGACGGCGAGGGCGCGCGCCACGATCGTGTGGCCGATGTTCAGCTCCTCCAGGCCGTCGATCGCGGCGATCGGCTCCACATTCTGGTAAGTGAGCCCGTGGCCGGCATTCACCCGCAGGCCGAGGGAGCGGGCCAGGGCTGTCCCCTGGCGCAGCCGGGCCAGCTCCGCCCCTTGGGCCCCCCAGCCGGCCTCGGCGTAGCGCCCGGTATGCAATTCCACCCAGCGGGCCCCGGTGGCACAGCAGGCATCCAATTGAGCCGGATCGGCATCCACGAACAGGCTCACGCCGATGCCAGCCCCCTGCAGCCGCTCCACCAGCCCCGCCAGGGCGGGGAGCTGACCGGCCACCTCCAGGCCCCCCTCGGTGGTCACCTCTTCGCGGCGCTCCGGCACCAGGGTCACCATGTCGGGCTGCACCCGCAGGGCGATGGCCTCCATCTCCGCGGTGGCGGCCATCTCCAGGTTCAGGCGGCTGCGCACCGTGGCCCGCAGCAGCTCCACATCCCGCTCCTGGATGTGGCGGCGGTCTTCGCGCAGGTGAACGGTGATGCCGTCCGCACCGCCCAGCTCCGCCAGGAGGGCATAGCTGACGGGATCGGGCTCGACGGTGCGGCGGGCCTGACGGACGTTGGCGATGTGGTCGATGTTGACGCCGAGACTGGCCATGGCAGGGGTGGGGATGGCTGCACCGTACCGGTCGCGAGAGGGTACGGCCGCCGCCCTAACTGCCCGCCCCGTGCCTGGCGACTGGACGACTCCCCTTAGGGTCAAATCCATGGGACGTCAAGGAACGGCAGTGTTGGCGACGGGGAATGTCCCGGCGAAAACCATCGATCCGGAACGGAAGGGCAGGGACAGCGGATCCGAGCTTCGGGGCCCATCCCTTGTCTTGGCTCGGGAGCGCACCCTCTGCAACGGCATCAGCCCCTGGCTCTCGCCGCTGGCCATGACGGTCACCCAGGATCTCGTCCTCCCCGCCTGGTTCGGGCCGATCCTGGTCATCGACCCCCAGCATCTCCCGAGGGCCGGTCCGGTGCTGCTGGCCCCCACCCACCGGGCTCGCTGGGATGCCCTGGTCCTCCCCCGCGCCGCCGGGCGGCGCGTCACCGGCCGCGACTGCCGCTTCATGGTGACGATCGATGAGATGAAGGGAGTGCAGGGGTGGTTCCTGCATCGGCTGGGCTGCTTCCCGGTGGACCAGGGCCGCCCCGCCACCGCCAGCCTGCGCTACGCGGTGGATCTGCTGGCCAACGGCCAGCAGTTGGTGGTCTTTCCGGAGGGGCGAATCCGCCGGGACGACGAGCCGATCCGCCTCCAGCAGGGCCTGGCCCGTCTCGCCCAGCTGGCCTCGGGGCAGGGGGTGGTGGTGCCGGTGGTACCGGTGGGCCTTGCCTACACCCACCCATGGCCGCGACCCCGGGACCGGGTGGCCCTCTGCTTTGGGCCGCCGCTGGTGGCCCGGGGCAGTGGGCGGGAGGCGGCGAAGGCCTTCACCGCTGAGCTGGCCACGGCGATGCAGTCGGCCGAGCAAGCGGCCCGCAGCGCCGTGGGGCGATCTCTCCTGCCTGCGTAGAGTCCCGCCACCCCGCCCCGCCCCAGACGTGTCCAGGCTCCCCGCAGCGGTCCGGGCCAAGGCCCCCGCCGCTCTCTTCAGCACGGTGGCCCTGTCCCTCCTGGCGGCCCTCCCCCTCTCTCCCTTCCTCACCAGCCCTGCGCGAGCTCAGAAGGGGACGACTCCCGCCCGAGCCCAGCCCGAGGCGCCCCCCCCTCGAGCCCAGCCCGAGGCCAGCCCCGCGCCAGGCGCCGCCGCACCCTTCGATGTCAACAGCGTGCGCACCCTGCTCCAGCGCGGGGATGCGGCGGTGACCGCCGGCGACCTCGCCGAAGCGCGTCGCCAGTACGACCTGGCCCGTGACGCCGCCCGGCGGCTCCTGAGCTTCTATCGAAACCTCAGTGGCGCCTTCCGCGGCCTCGACGCCCGCATTCCCCGCGAGATGGACGATAAGGGTCGTCAGACGCTCGAGCTGCTCGCCGACGCCAACATGCGTCTGGCCGCCCTGTTCCGCCGCCAGGGCCAGCCGGAGGTGGCGGTGCCGCTGCTGGTGGAGGTGGTGACGACCATGACCCCCACCACCGAGGCGGGGCGCAAGGCGTACCAGCAGCTTCTGGAGCTCGGTTTCGTCCTCACCCCCTACAACGCGCCCACGGCCGGCAGCTGATCGTCCCGTCGTCTCCACCGCTCCGCCCCTTAGATTTCCAGCGGATCCAAACGACCCACCCCAGATGACTCCATGGTGAATCCGGATCAGGTCAAAGCGGCGATCCGCCAGCACCTTCCCGGTGCCAGCGTGGAGGTGGAAGACCTCACCGGTGGCGGCGATCACCTGCAGGTGCGGGTGGTTTCCGAATCCTTCGCCGGCCTCAACCGCGTACGCCAGCACCAGCTCGTCTACGGCGCCCTGCGCAGCGAGCTGGCCAGCGAGGCCATCCACGCCCTGGCTCTCCACACCTCCACCCCCTGAGTTTCCCCTCCCCGGTCCCCCCGCGCCCCAATACCGATGGACATCCAAACCCAGCAGCGCATCGAGACCCTGATCACCAGCAGCCCGGTGTTCGTGTTCATGAAGGGCAACAAGCTCATGCCCCAGTGCGGATTCTCCAACAACGTGGTCCAGATTCTGAACTCCCTGGCGGTGCCCTTCGACACCTTCGACGTGCTCTCCGACATGGAGATCCGTCAGGGAATCAAGGAATACTCCGACTGGCCGACCATCCCCCAGGTGTACGTGAACGGCGAGTTCATTGGCGGCTCCGACATCCTGATCGAGATGTACAACAGCGGCGAGCTGCGCGAGATGCTCACCGTGGCCCTGGCCTCTTGAGGGCCTGGCCGAACCCCCCGGGGAGAAGCCCGAAATCCCCCTAGAGCCTCAGCAGGGGTAGTAGGGCCGGGGAACTGGCTAGTACGGCCGGCTTTCGAACAGGGTTCGGAAGTTGCCGTCCGGCCCGATAAAGCTGGAGGGATCGCGGATCCAGCGATCGATCAGGGCTTCCAGCTTGCGCTGGGAGTTGTGATCGAGCACGCCCGTGCGCCGCAGGGCGTGCAGGTAGCCGTCGGCGTAAAGGCGCAGCTCCGTGGGGCCATGGTGCCGATGGGTCAGCTCCTGGCACGCATCGCAGAGCGACTGGAAGTGGCGGATGGCGTCGGGGTGTTCGAGCACGGTGAGAAGAGCCCAGCTCCCATTCTGACGAATGATCCGGAGCCGTGCGCAGCGGGCGCCACTTCGCGAAAATCCGGGGATTTCCGTTAGCGTATGCACACGCTTCCCTCCCCAATGCAGCCCCCGCACGGCGAACGTGGCAGGGTGGCGCCCATTCCACTTTGGCTCGCCTCCCGTCTCCCCTTTCCTCTCCAGGCGCATGACCCAGGCGACAGTGTCCGAAACCGGAGGTCATCCCAAGCGGGTTCTCGTGGTCGACCCCCACGCCACCCTTCGCACCGTGCTGGCCCAACGGCTCCGTCAAGACGGGCACTTGGCCGCCGCCGTGGCCACGGCCCGTGAGGCGATCGAGATCTGCCAGGAGCAATCCCCCGACCTCCTGGTGAGCGCGGAGCTCCTGGAGGAGACCTCAGCCCTGCGCCTGGCGGCCCAATTGCACTGCGCGGTGATGGTCCTCACCGCCCGATCCGGCTCCGAGCCCGTGGTGTCCCTGCTGGACGCCGGAGCCGACGACGTGTTGCGCAAACCCTTCGGCTTGGAGGAGCTGGCGGCCCGTTGTCGCACCCTGCTGCGCCGCAGTGGCAATGGCCTTCAGGAGAGGGTTTGCGTCGGCCCGCTGGAGGTGCACCTCCTGCTCCGCCAGGTCACCCTGCGGGATCAGCCCGTGGAGCTGAGCCCCCGTGAATTTGCCCTGCTCTGCGCCCTGCTGATGCCCCCGGGGGTGGTGCGCACCCGTCAGGAGCTGTTGCGCATGGCTTGGCCCCCCTTCAGCGGCGGCCCCCGCTCCGTCGACACCCAGGTGTTGACCCTGCGCCGCAAGCTGGAGCAAGCCGGCTTGGGGGAAGGGGGTGGCATCGAAACGATGCGCCAGCAGGGCTATCGCTTCAGCCTCGATACCCTGCCGGAGGCGGAGGAGAGCCTGGGGGGAAACGCCGGCTCCGTTCTGGTTCCCAGCAACGGTTCGAGTCGGGCTTGAGTTTCCACCCCTTTCAGGGCGTAGGGAGCCTTAGCAGCCCGACCGCCTCCCCGATCAGCAGCAATCCGCAGAGCAGCGCCAGCAGCTGGTAGGTCCAGGGGGGGGAAATCCGGCCCACCGAGCGGGTCTCGATGCCGGTGGCAGCCGAAAAACGCGCCAAGAAGTCGTCGAATCGCGCCACCCGCTGCGGCAGCAGGTACGCCCTGCCCCCCCCGGCCTCCTCCCCGCCGGCCGTGCGCACGTACCAAACCCGCCCGCCCTGGCTGGTGGCCACCGGCGTGAGGCCCTGCACCCTCCCCCAGGGAAGGCTCCAGCCCCGCCGCAGCAGCCAGGCGCTCCAGGAGGGATGGCCGACCCGCAAACCCTCCGCGTCCAGCTCCACCCGTTCGCTGGTGGCGGCGACCACCAGCAGCAAACCAAAGGGGAGAGCTCCGGCCAGGGCGCCCTGCAGGGACGGGGGGGCCAGGAAGGGGAGCGGCAGCACCAGGGCCAGATACAGGGCCAGCAGGGTGAAGCGGATCAGGGGCGCCATCGGGTACACCTCCCGCTCGAGCGGCGAGAAACCGGGGCGCTCAGGCTCGGGGACGGGGTTCATCCTGGCGGGTGGATCAGCGATCTTCCGGCGAGCCTGGCAGGGGTTCGAGCAGCGCGGTGGGGGTATACCGCCCGCCAAACACCTCGGCTTCGCGGCCCTTCCAGAATTCCCCCAGCCGCATCAGATCGGCGTGGGCCTCCTGCAGGCGGCGCAGGTACTCCTCCGGGGGGAGGTCGTCTTTCGATTCCTTGAGCTTGGCGAGGCGCAGCAACTGCCACAACCAGGGCTTGCCGAGTTCGCCGCGGGCTTCGAGGTAGAGGGCCAGGTCTTTGGAGCTCGGCAGGGGGGCGGCGGACATGGCACGGGCCGCAGGGACGGCAGAAAGGAGTGAAACCCTATGCCGCGGGCCCGGAGGTGGTGGTGGCGAGCCGGACGGTTTCCCGTCGCCATTGAGGGAGCGACTGCGGCCGGGGGTCGCTCAGGCGGGCAGGCGCCAGGGGTTGAGGCCCAGGTCGGCGCCGATGCGGTGGGCGCAGGCAAAGCCGCTGAAGGCGACGGCATTGAGCCCCTGGCCGGGGAAGCAGGAATCACCGACGGCATAGAGGCCGCGCACGCCGGTGCGGTTGAAGGGCATCGGCAGGAGACCGGGAAGGGTGCGCGCAGGGATGGGGCCGTAACTGCCGGAGAAACGGCCGAGGAAGCGGCGGTGGCTGCGGGGCGTGCCCACCTCCCGGTGGGTGATGGCCCCCGCCAGCCCCGGCAGGATCGCCTCCAGGCGGGCGATCAACCGATCGGCATCCGCCTGCTTCTTCGCCCGGTACTGCGCCGGCGAGAGCCCTCGCCAGGCCTCCATCGCCGAGGGGGTGAAGGTGTGCACGATCTGGTGGCCGGGGGGGGCCAGGGAGGGATCGAGCAGGGTGGGCATCGACAGGAACACCGTGCCCTGCTCCGCCTCCAGATCTTCCCAGCGCTCCAGCAGCAGGTGGTGCACAGCGGTGCCCGGCGGGATCAAGGCGGCCTTCACCCCCAGGTGCAGGGAGAGGAAGGAGGGGGAGGGGCGATAACGGCGGCGCCAGGTGGCTTCGGAGGGCGGAGTGTGGGCGGCGTCCACCAGGGTGGCGGTGGGGGAGCCGTTGCCGGCGAAGGTATCCCAGCGGGTGGCATTGCTCACCACCCGGCGGGCGCGGAGGGTTTCGCCGCTGGCGAGCTTCACCCCCACCGCCCGGGCGTCGCCCCCCTGCCCTTCGATCAGCACCTGGCTCACCCGGGCTCGATACCGGATCGTGCCACCGTGGGCCTCCAGGCCCGCCACCAGCTTCTCCGCGATCACCCCGA